>JBHHTO010000123.1:0-7331 GCA_046753425.1 Rhodothalassiaceae bacterium
GCATGTCCTCCTCGGGCAGGATGCGCGAGATCACACCCTTGTTGCCGTGGCGGCCGGCCATCTTGTCACCGGGCTGCAGCTTGCGCTTCACCGCCACGAAGACCTTGACCATCTTGAGCACGCCGGGCGGCAGCTCGTCGCCGCGCTGCAGCTTCTCGACCTTTTCCTCGAAGCGGCGCTGCAAGGTCGCCTTCGATTCCTCATACTGCTTCTTCAGCGCCTCGATCTCGGCCATCGCCGCATCGTCGTCGATGGCGATCCCCCAGCGATCGTGCCCCGGCACCTTCTCGATATTCTCCTCGGTGACCCTGGTCCCCTTCTTGAGATCGCGGGTGCCCGCGATCACGGTGCGACCGACGAGAAGTGCCTTCTGGCGGGCGAAGATGTTGCGTTCGAGAATCGCGAGCTCGTCGTCGCGGTCCTTCTTGAGGCGCTCGATCTCCTGGCGCTCGATCGACAGCGCGCGCTCGTCCTTGTCGACGCCATGGCGATTGAACACGCGCACCTCGACCACCGTACCGGTGGTCCCGGGCGGCAGGCGCAGCGACGTGTCGCGCACATCGGAGGCCTTCTCGCCGAAGATCGCACGCAGGAGCTTTTCCTCCGGCGTCATCGGGCTCTCGCCCTTGGGCGTGATCTTGCCAACAAGGATATCGCCGGGATTGACCTCGGCACCGATATAGACGATGCCCGCCTCGTCGAGATTCCTGAGCCCCTCCTCGCCGACATTCGGGATGTCGCGGGTGATCTCCTCGGGCCCGAGCTTGGTGTCTCGGGCCATGACCTCGAATTCCTCGATATGGATCGAGGTGAAGACGTCCTCGCGCACGATGCGCTCGGAGATGAGGATCGAGTCCTCGAAATTGTAGCCGTTCCAGGGCATGAAGGCGACCAGCACATTGCGCCCGAGCGCGAGCTCGCCGAGATCGGTCGAGGGGCCGTCGGCGATGATGTCGCCCTTGACCACATGGTCACCCTTGCGCACCAGCGGCCGCTGGTTGATCGCCGTCGACTGGTTGGAACGCTGGAACTTGGCCAGCCGGTAGATGTCGACCCCGGGATCGCCCGGCCCGACATCCTCGGTGGCGCGGACGACGATACGCATGGCGTCGACCTGGTCGACGATACCGGTCCGCCGCGCCGCGATCGAGGCGCCGGAATCGGAGGCCACCACCTTCTCCATGCCGGTACCGACAAAGGGCGCCTCGGCCTTCAGCAGCGGCACCGCCTGACGCTGCATGTTCGAGCCCATGAGCGCCCGGTTGGCGTCGTCGTTCTCGAGGAAGGGAATGAGCGCCGCGGCAACCGACACCAGCTGCTTGGGGCTGACATCCATCAGCGTGATCTGGTCCGGCGGCGCAAGCACGAACTCGCCGCCACGCCGGCAGGAGACAAGATCGGCGATGAAGTGTCCCTTGCCATCGAGTTCGGCATTGGCCTGCGCGATGGTGTGCCGCCCTTCCTCCATGGCCGAGAGATAGACGACCTTGTCGGTCACCTTGCCTTTCTCGACCTTTCGATAGGGGGTCTCGATGAAGCCGTATTTGTTGACACGAGCATAGGTGGCGAGCGAGTTGATGAGCCCGATATTCGGCCCTTCGGGGGTCTCGATCGGGCAGATGCGGCCATAATGCGTCGGGTGCACGTCACGCACCTCGAAGCCGGCACGCTCGCGCGTGAGCCCCCCCGGGCCGAGCGCCGAAAGCCGGCGCTTGTGGGTGATCTCGGCGAGCGGGTTCGTCTGGTCCATGAACTGGCTCAACTGCGACGAGCCGAAGAACTCGCGCACCGCCGCGACCGCCGGCTTGGCGTTGATCAGGTCGTGCGGCATCACGGTGTCGATATCGACCGACGACATGCGCTCGCGGATGGCGCGCTCCATGCGCAGCAGGCCGACGCGGTACTGGTTCTCCAGCAACTCGCCGACCGAACGCACGCGACGGTTGCCGAGATGGTCGATATCATCGACCTCGCCGCGGCCGTCCTTGAGATCGACGAGCTGCTTGAGAACGGCGAGGATGTCCTCCTTCCGCAGCACACGCACGCTGTCGTCGGTGTCGAGCCCGAGCCGCATGTTCATCTTGACGCGCCCGACCGCGGACAGGTCATAGCGCTCGGGATCGAAGAAGAGACCATGGAACAGCCCTTCGGCCGTCTCCTTGGTCGGCGGCTCGCCGGGACGCATGACCTTGTAGATCTCGGCCAGCGCCGCCTCGTAATTGTCAACCTTGTCGACCTTGAGTGTGTTGCGGATCCAGGGCCCGACATTGGTGTTGTCGATGTCGAGCACGCGCAGTTTCTTGATTCCCGCCTCTTCGAACGCCGCAAGATGATCCGCGCTGATCTCGTCTCCGGCCTCGATATGGATGGCGCCCGTCTGCTCGTCGATGATGTCGTCGGCGGCATAGCGACCGATCAGGTCCTCGGCGGGAACGAGCAGCTCCTTGACCCCGTCCTGCTCGAGCTTCTTGGCCAGCCGGGGCGTGACCTTCTTGCCCGCCTCGACCACGACCGCGCCGCTTTTTGCGTCGACGAGATCGAATTCGGGCTTGGTGCCGCGCCAGCTGTCGGCGACATAGGGAATCTTCCAGCCCTTGCTCGTGTGCTCATAGGTCAGCGTGTCGTAGAAATCGTGCAGGATTTCCTCCGACGACATGCCGAGCGCATAGAGCAGCACCGTTGCCGGCAGCTTGCGCCGGCGGTCGATGCGCACATTGACGATGTCCTTGCCGTCGAACTCGAAATCGAGCCACGAGCCGCGATAGGGGATGACGCGGGCGGCGAAAAGGAACTTGCCCGAGGAATGCGTCTTGCCCTTGTCGTGATCGAAGAAGACGCCCGGGCTGCGGTGCATCTGGCTGACGATGACCCGCTCGGTGCCGTTGACGATGAACGTGCCGTTGTCGGTCATCAGCGGCATGTCGCCCATATAGACGTCCTGCTCCTTGATATCGAGGACGGACCGGGCCTCGGTCTCGGGATCGACCTCGAACACGATGAGGCGCAGGGTGACGCGCAGCGGCGCGGCGTAGGTCATGCCGCGCTGCCGGCACTCGTCGACATCGTATTTTGGTGCCTCGAGCTCGTATTTCACATATTCCAGCGAGGCGGTGTCGGAGAAATCGGTGACCGGAAAGACCGACTGCAGCACCTGCTCCAGCCCCGAGGCCTTCCGTTCCTCCTCGCTCGCTCCGAGCCTGAAGAACTGGTCATAGGAGGCCCGCTGCACCTCGATGAGGTTGGGCATCTCCGCCACTTCCTCGATGCGGCCGAAGTTCTTCCGGACACGTTTACGACCGGTGAAAGAAGTCGCCATGCTTCGTCCTCGCCTCGCTTGTGCGCGATCGAACCGCGATCCCGATGCGGTTCGGCCCTACGCCGCCGGCAACGGCTGCTGCCGGCATCCAATCCATCTCCGGCCCCGTCACGGGGCCCCGCCTGCCGGCCTCCCTTTCGAGACGCCGACGGGCCGGGGGCGCACGCCGCGCCCCCGGCCTGTCAATTCACGCGCGCCGGTGGCAACGCTATTTGAGCTCGACGGTCGCACCCGCCTCTTCGAGCTGCTTCTTGACCTTCTCCGCCTCTTCCTTGTCGACGCCTTCCTTGACCGGCTTCGGTGCCGCCTCGACGAGGTCCTTGGCTTCCTTGAGGCCGAGTCCGGTGATCGCGCGGACCTCCTTGATCACATTGATCTTCTTGTCGCCAATGGCGGCCAGGATGACATCGAATTCGGCGGCCTCGGCGCCGGCGCCCGGCGCCCCCACGGCGGCCACCGCCACCGGCGCGGCAGCGGACACGCCCCACTTCTCTTCCAGCATCTTCGACAGCTCGGCCGCCTCCATGACGGTCAGCCCCGAAAGCTCCTCAACGATTTTTTCCAGATTTGCAGCCATTTCGTCTCTACTCCAAAGACGCCCTCATGGACAGGGCATTTCGTTCCAACGGTTCAATCAAGGCTCACGCAGCCTGTTGCTTCTCGGCATGGGCCGCCAGGACGCGCGCGACCTGGCCTCCGGGAGCCTGGAGAACGCTCGCAATCTGCCGGGCCGGGGTCTGGATGAGACCCACAAGCTTGGCCCGGAGCTCGTCGAGCGACGGCAGTTCGGCCAGCGCCCTGACGCCATCGACGTCAAGTGCGCGGCCCTCCAGGACGCCGCCGAGAATGATCAGCTTTTCATTCTCCTTGGCGAATTTGGCGAGCACCTTGGGCGCCGCCACCGGATCGTCGGAGAATCCGATGGCCGTCGGACCCGTAAACAGGTCCGCCGCCACCTCCGACGGGGTGCCGCGAAGCGCAAGTCTGGTGAGCCGGTTCTTGGTGACCTTGAAGCTGGCACCCGCCTCGCGCATGCGTGCACGCAGGGCGGACATCTCGGCCACGCTCAGACCCTTGTAGTGGGTGACCACAAGGACCGGTGCCGCCGAGAAGACGTCGTGCAAGGACGCGACCAGCTCCCGTTTCTGGGCTCGATCCACTTCTTGCCTCCTTTCCAAAGAAGCCATGCGGCCTCTCCGGTTTGCACCGGGTGCCGGGACATCCGTCTCCGGCACCGCTCGCTGTCCGGGGGCGCTCTCCGGCACCGCCGCGGGGGCCGTGTCACCACCACCCCGTTGGAAGACCGCGGATCGTCCGTGACCGTCGCCACGGCCGATCCCCACCCCGTCTCATGCAGGCCCGCATCCGGTTTATGGTCCGCTTTTCCCTCCCGTGTCGCACGAGGGAGACGGACCACCTGCAGTCTCGGACAGTCGGATGCGGACGAACGAGCAGCCTCGCGCCTCCGCATCCTGACGCCGCGCCGTCGGCCGGGGCCGGCAGCGGCGGCGCCGCTCCGGTCACGACGCCTGTTGCAGGCTCGCGACCGAAATTCTCACACCCGGGCCCATCGTCGAGCTCAGGGACACACCCTTCAGATACTGGCCCTTGGCGCCAGCCGGCTTGGCCTTGATGATGGCGTCGACGAAGCTGCGCACATTGTCCTCGATCTTGTCCGGATCGAAGCTCAGCTTGCCGACGCCGGCATGCACGATGCCGGCCTTCTCGACGCGATACTGAACCTGGCCCGCCTTGGCGTCGGCCACAGCCTTCGCCACATCCATGGTCACCGTCCCGAGCTTCGGGTTGGGCATCAGGCCCTTGGGACCGAGGATGCGGCCGAGCTTGCCGACGATGGCCATCATGTCGGGCGTCGCGATGACGCGGTCATAATTGATCTCGCCCTTCTGGAACTCCTCGGCGAGGTCCTCGGCGCCGACGCGATCGGCACCGGCCTTCTTCGCCTCTTCCGCCTTCGGTCCCTTGGCGAAGACGGCGACCCGCATGGTCTTGCCGGTGCCGTGCGGCAGCGACACGACGCCGCGCACCATCTGGTCGGCATGCCGCGGGTCGACACCGAGCCTGACCGCCACCTCGACCGTCTCGTCGAACTTCGTGCGGTGCGCCGACTTCAGGATCTCGATCCCTTCGGCAAGCGTGTAGTCCCTGTTCCGCTCGACCACGCTCCGCGCCTCACGCATCCTCTTGCTCAGCCGCGCCATCTCACATGCCCTCCACTTCGAGGCCCATGGAACGGGCCGAGCCGGCGATGATCTTCATCGCCTGTTCGATGCTGTGCGCGTTGAGGTCCGGCATCTTGGCCTCGGCGATCTCGCGGATCTGGTCCGCGGTCACCTTGCCGACCACCGTCTTGCCGGGCGCCGCCGAGCCCTTTTTCAGCTTCGCCGCCCGCATCAGGTAGAAGGACGCCGGCGGGGTCTTGGTCTCGAAGGAGAAGGAGCGATCCTGATAGACCGTGATCACGGTCGGGATCGGCATGCCCTTCTCGAGCTTGTCGGTGGCGGCGTTGAACGCCTTGCAGAACTCCATGATATTGATGCCGCGCTGACCGAGCGCCGGCCCGATCGGTGGCGACGGGTTGGCGGCGCCGGCCGGCACCTGCAGCTTGATGTAACCCGTGATCTTCTTCGCCATCTCCTACCCTCTCTCGTCATCGGGCGGGCCCTGCCGCCCCTTCGGGGTGCGCGGTTGCGGCCATGGCGAGCCTCCCGCGCGCTCTGTCGTGCCGCCCGATCGCGGCACGAACTCCTAGACCTTTTCCACCTGGCTGTACTCGAGCTCGACCGGCGTCGCGCGGCCAAAAATCGACACCGACACCTTGAGCCGCGCCCGGTCCTCGTCGACCTCCTCGACGAGACCGTTGAAGGAGGTGAAGGGGCCGTCCTTCACGCGCACCTCCTCGCCGACCTCGAACTGCACCATCGGCTTCGGCCGCTCGACGCCTTCCTTCACCTGGTTGAGGATGCGGTCGGCCTCGGCATCGCTGATCGGCGACGGCCTGCCTTGCGGCCCCAGAAAACCCGTGACCTTGGGCGTATTTTTCACCAGATGATAGGTGTCGTCGGTCAGCACCATGCGAATGAGCACATAGCCGGGGAAGAACTTCCGCTCCGCCTTGCGCTTCTGGCCCTTGCGGATCTCGACCACTTCCTCCATCGGCACCGTGACGTCCTCGATGAGTGCGGCGAGCCCCTGGTGCTCGGCCTGCTCGCGGATCGCCTCTGCCACCTTCTTCTCGAAGCCGGAATAGGCGTGGATGATGTACCACCGCGCGCCCGCCACCTTCGGTTTCGGCGATTCGCTCACCTTCGTTTCCTGCGCCTCAGCCACCTCGACCTAACCTCCGAGCCCCAGAATCCACTGCACGCCATAGGCGAGCACAAGATCGACCAGCATCAGGAACACCGCCGTCAGCCCCACCATGATGAGCACCATCATGGTGGTCAGCGTCGTCTCGCGACGCGACGGCCAAGTGACCTTGCGCATCTCCTGCTGCACCTGCCGCACGAATTGTGCCGGGCTCGTCTTCGCCATAATCCGTCCGTCTCACTGTCGGCGGCGGGTCACCGCGGGTCTGCCTCGCTGCGGAAACCGTGCATCGGCCGCCGCGTCCCGCGCCCGGCCATGTCGGCGACGCTGGCAGGAGCGGCGGGACTCGAACCCACAACCCCCGGTTTTGGAGACCGGTGCTCTACCAATTGAGCTACACTCCTCCACGCAGCCGCACGCCCGACCGCACGCGCCGCAGCGGATGTAGCGTGTGCCCGACCCTCTTGCAACCGATATTCCGTCTGTCCGGTGGCAGCCTCTCTCGATCCCTACCGCGATCCGTAGCGGGAAAGCGATGGGGGACGGCGCTGAACGCCGCCCCCGATTCAGGGTGCCTTAACTCCGGCTTCTCGGGCCGTCTGTCAAGACCTTTGTGTCGCTTTTTTCGTCCTACTCGATGATGGATGCGACGACGCCGGCGCCGACGGTGCGGCCGCCCTCGCGG
>JBHHTO010000124.1:0-7311 GCA_046753425.1 Rhodothalassiaceae bacterium
CTCGCACTGCTGCCGCTCGAGGTGCGCTGGATCGACGCCCGCCCGGACGCCTTCCCCGACACGGTCGCCGCGAATGTCAGGCCGGTCCCCACCGCGGACTGGCGGGCCGAGGTCGATGCCGCGCCGCCGGGCGCGCTCTATCTCGTGTTCACGCACGCGCATCCGCTCGATTACGCGATCACGGCCGCCATTCTCGCCCGCGAGGACGCCCGCTATTGCGGGCTCATCGGTTCCGAGACCAAGCGCGCCCGCTTCGTAAAGCGCTTCCGGGAGGAAGCGGGGTTGAGCGAGGCGGCGATCGGGCGGCTCGTCTGCCCGATCGGTCTCGGCGGCCCACCGGGCAAGGAGCCCGAGGCGATCGCCATCGGCGTGGCGGCGGAACTTCTTCACATCCTCCATGACGAGAAGGAACTGGCCCCATGAGTATCGACTGGGCGAGTTGGCTGGGCCTCGTGCTGCGCTGGTTTCATGTCATCGCCGGTATCGCCTGGATCGGCTCGTCCTTCTATTTCGTCTGGCTCGACAACCATCTGCGCCGGCGGCCCGGCATGGACGAGGGACTCGCGGGCGAGCTCTGGGCGGTCCACGGCGGCGGCTTCTATCAGAGCCGGAAATATCTCGTCGCGCCCGCGGAGCTTCCCGGCGAGCTGCACTGGTTCAAGTACGAGGCCTATTTCACCTGGCTCAGCGGCTTCTTCCTGCTCGTGCTGCTCTATTATTACGGTGCCGAGCTCTATCTCATCGATCCCGCGAAGCTGGCGCTCGGCAAGGGCACCGCGATTGCCATCGGTCTCGGCGTCCTCGCCGGCGGCTGGATCTTCTATGACCTCCTGTGCCGCTCGCCGCTCGGGCGGCAGGATGGCGCGCTCGGCATCGTCTGGTTCCTCGCCCTTGTCGCACTCGCCTATGGGCTCGAACAGGTCTTCAGCGGCCGCGGCGCCTTCATCCATGTTGGCGCGGTGATCGGCACCGCGATGGCGGCGAACGTCTTCTTCGTCATCATCCCCAACCAGAAAAAGGCGGTGGCGGCGATGATCGCCGGCGAGCGTCCCGATCCGGAGCTGGGGCGCAAGGCGAAGCAGCGCTCGCTCCACAACAACTACATGACGCTGCCGGTCATCTTCATCATGGTCTCGAACCACTATCCGATGACCTTCTCCCATCATTACGGTTGGGCAATTCTCGCCGGCCTGTCGCTCGCCGGTGTGCTGGTGCGACATTTCTTCAATCGCCGCCACAAGGGCGAGACGCGGGTCTCGCTTCTCGTCGCCGCTGCGATCGTCTTTGCGCTCACCTTGCTTCTGGCAGCCGGGACGGGCCGCTCGCCTGGTGATGAGGCGACCGGCAAGGTGAGTTTCGCCGACGTGCGTGCCATCGTCGATCGCCACTGCATCATGTGCCACAGCGCGACGCCGACGCATCCCGGCTTCGATGCCCCGCCGGCCGGCGTCGCCTTCGACACGGCCGAGGAAATCCGACGCTACGCACCGCGCATCCGGATGCAGGCGGTGGATGCCGATATCATGCCGCTCGGCAACGAGACCGGAATGACGGCTGCAGAACGGGCACGGCTCGGGGCCTGGATCGCACAGCAAGGCGAAGGCGGTGGCGATGGCGAAGGTTGAGACGATAGCGCCCGCACGCCTCACCGCCGAGGCTTTCGCGCCTTTCGGCGAGGTCGTTGATGCCAGTGTGGCGCCTGTCGCCGAGCGCATCAACGCGGGCCATACGCTGGCCTTCCGCGACCTCGCGCGGATCGAGGTCGGTGCCGAAGGCGGCCGACCGCGGCTCAGCCTCTATCGCACGACGCCGAAGGCGCAGCCGCTCCGGCTCGAAGTCTTGGAACGCCATCCGCTTTCGAGCCAGACCTTCTATCCCTTGAGCAGGCGGCCCTGGCTCGTTGTCGTCGCGCCGCCGGGCGAATTTGATCGTGCCGCCGTCCGCGTCTTCCGCGCAGGCCCCGGGCAAGGGGTCAATTATCGCCCCGGCACCTGGCACCATTATTCGCTGGCGCTTCATGCGGTGAGCGATTTTCTCGTCATCGAGCAAGAGGGTCCCGGCGAGAATTGCGACGAGGTGCGTCTCGATCCGCCGCTGGTCATCGCACTCGATGAGGTGACGTCATGACGGCAGCGGCGCATCGGGGGGCGATCCTGCACTGTCTCGACGATCCCGCGGCCGGCGCGGAGGCGGTGGAGTACATCGCCGACGGCCTCCTCGTCATCGAGGACGGTGAGGTGGCCGCGCTGGGCAGCTATGAGGAAGTCGCCCCCGACCTGTCGAACGCATTGCCGGTCACCCATCACGAGGGCCGGCTCATCGTGCCCGGCTTTATCGACTGCCACGTCCACGCGCCACAGCTCGGGATGATCGCCGCCCCCGGCAAGCAGCTCCTTGACTGGCTCGAGACCTATACCTATCCCGCCGAGATGGCCTGGGCGGATCGCGCCCATGCGGCGCGCGCGGCGGGCGATTTTCTCGACGCGCTCCTGCGGCACGGGACGACCACAGGGCTCGTCTTCGCGACCTCGCACAGCCATTCGGTCGACGTCCTCTTCGAGGCGGCGCTTGCGCGCGGGATGCGCCTCATCGCCGGCAAGGTAATGATGGACCGCAATGCGCCGGCGGCGCTCCTCGCGCCTGCCGATCAGGCCTTCGCCGAGAGTGCGGCGCTGATCGCGCGCTGGCACGGCCGCGGGCGGCTCGGCTACGCGGTTACCCCGCGCTTCGCACCGGCCTGCAGCGCCGACGTGCTCGCCGCTGCGGCGCGCCTGCTCGACGCCCATCCCGAGGTGCTCTTGCAGACGCATCTCGCGGAGAATGCACAAGAAGCGGCGCTCGTGGCGCAGCTCTTCCCGGAGGCACGCGACTATCTCGATGTCTATGAGAGGGCGGGGCTCGTTGGCGCGCGCTCGGTCTTCGCCCATGCTGTCCATCTCGATGACGATGCGCGCGGGCGGCTCAAGGCGGCCGATGCCGCGATCGCCTTCTGTCCGACCTCGAATCTCTTTCTCGGTAGCGGACTCTTTGACTATGGGGCGGCGCGCGATGCCGGTCTGCGCTTCGGCCTTGGAAGCGATATCGGCGCGGGCACCACCCTGTCGCTGCTTGCCACCATGGGCGAGGCCTACAAGGTGGCGCAGCTCCGGCAGCGCACGATCGAGGCCTTCGAGGCCTTCTATCTCGCAACCCTGGGTGCGGCGCGGGTGCTGCGGCTCGAAGACCGCATCGGCAATCTCATGCCCGGCAAGGAGGCGGATTTCCTGGTCCTTGACCCCGCTCCGACGCCGCTCTTGCGCCTGCGGCAGAAGACGGGCCGTTCGCTCGCGGAACGCCTCTTTGTCCTGATGATGCTGGGCGATGAACGCGTGATCGACGCGGTCTATGTCGCCGGCGCCCGCTGGTCCGATCCCGCCTGCACCGGCCGGCCATGACGGAGGATCGGCAGATTGAGGACGGGGTCCTCCTGCACGCGGCGCCCGCCCTTCGCATCGACGAATGCGAGGCCCCAGGGCATGAGCTGCACGATATAGGCCTTGCGCACATGGTTCGCGACATTGGCGCCGGTCTTGTGCGGGGTGAGGGAGGAGAAGATCACCATGTCGCCGGCGGCGACGGGGCACGGGATAGCCTTGGTGGCGATCTCCGGGTCATCGCTGCCGCGCACGGCGATGCCGTCGGGCGTATCGTCATGAAGAAGGGTGCCGAGCCGGTGCAGGCTGGGCAGGACCCAGGGACAGCCGGCCTCGACCGGCGCATCGCCAAGCGCGAGCCAGCAGGTGAGATAGGCCTGCGGCTCGGTGAAGGTATAGCCATTGTCCTGGTGCCAGGGGAATTCGCGCGCCTTGCCCGGCTTCTTGTAGACCGCCTGGTCCCAGTAAAGCCGCACGTCAGGGCCGACGAGATCGTGGCCGATGTCCTGGAACAGCGGCCCCGCAAGAAACGCGCGAATGCGGTCCGAATGCGCAACGAGATTGCGCGCAAAGGTCATCGCATCGGCCCGGTAAGTAAAGCGTCGCCCGCCGTCGAGCGTCAGCACCGTGTCCGCGATCCCCGCCTCGCGGGCGTCGATGACCTCGCGGATCGCGGCGAGCTCCGTCGCCGGCACCGCTTCGCGAAGCACCGTGTAGCCGTCGCGGTTGAAACCCGCCACGGCCGCGGGCGAAAGACGCCGCAGGCCGTCGAGCGGACGGTCCCGCCACACGAAATCGCGATTCATCGGATGGCGAACGAGCGACATCTGGCACCTCTGTGTTTGTGGCCGGGTCCGGTATCCGGCATGCACAGCGGACGGCCCATGATGACGACTTTCGACATGCCGCGCCATATCCGACTTGCCGCAGCGGCACGAGGCCGCATAGGGTGCGCCCCCGATGCGGCGGGGTCCTGCCCTTCGTCCTTCGACAGGCTCAGGACGAACGGGTTTTTTCAGATTCCGTTCGCCCTTCGACAAGCTCGGGACGAACGGGCCTGTGCTTCTCCGTTCGCCCTGAGGAGGGCCGGGAGGCCGGTCTCGAAGGGCGCGGGGCGCGGCGATATCCGGTGCGGGCCGGGGGCGCCGGCGGACGGGCAGGGGACAGATGCGGGTGGTGCCAACTGGGTGAGAAGGACGTGACGATGACGGACAAGAGCAAGGCCGAAGCACCACGGTTGCCGCTTGCCGAGCTTCATTGCCATCTCGAGGGCACGGTAGCGCCCGCACTCGCGCTCCGGCTCGGGCAGCGGCACGGCCTTGATCTCTCGTCCCTTGTCGACGCGGAGGGGCGCTATCGCTGGCGCGACTTCGCCGAGTTTCTCCATGTTTATGACGCCATGTCGGCGGCGATCCGCACGGCCGAGGACTATTACGACATCACCGCCGACTATTACCGGCGCATGGCGCAGAAGGGCCTGATCTACGGGGAAGTCTTTGTCTCCCCCGAGCACGGCATGCGCGCCGGGCTGTCCTATCCGACCCTGATCGATGCGGTGGCCTCGGCGATGGCGGACGTCGCGGCGGAGACGGGCGCCGTTGCGCGCATTGTCATCACCTGCGTGCGCCATTTCGGGCGCGAACATGCCGAGGAGACGGCGCGCCTTGCGGCGCAATTTCCGCATCCCTATGTCGTCGGCTTCGGCATGGCCGGAGACGAGAGCATGGGGGTGCCGGCAGACTATGCCCGCGCCTTTGCCATCGCGGCCGATGCCGGGCTTGGTCTGACCGCGCATGCCGGCGAGCTGTGCGGGCCGGAGAGCGTGCGCGCGACCATCGAGAGCCTGCCCGTCAGCCGCATCGGCCATGGTGTGCGCGCAATCGAGGATGCGGCGCTCGTCACGGAGCTTGCCGATCGTGGCATTACGCTCGAGGTCTGCCCCGGCTCCAATCTCGCGCTCGGGCTCTATCCCTCGATCGCCGTGCATCCGGTGAGGCGCCTGCACGACGCCGGTGTCCGGGTGACATTGAGCGCTGATGACCCGCCCTTCTTTGACACCGACGTCGCGCGCGAATATGAGCAGGTGCGTGCGGCGCACGGCTTCGATCGCACCGGGATGCTGGGCATGACACGCCGCTCGATCGAGGCCGCCTTTCTCGATGACAGGACGCGCCAACATCTGTATGAACGCCTCGCGGAATGCGAAGCTGCAATCGGGCCGCGAAGGACGGTGGATGAATTGTCGGAACAAGAGCGTCCGGCACCCCCGGGCGTGACCGATCCGCAACAATGATGACAAAAAGGTGGAATCCTGGCTCGATTTTGTTAACAATCGAATGAGTTTGTTTCAACAATATGTCCAGAAAGCGAGTCAGGTCCCTTGAGCCGGGCCGGAGACCAAATCCAGAGGATCAATCGGGAGGAAATCGGATGACGCGATCCCTGACCAGTATGCGCCGCCTTGCGTTTGCCGGCGGCAGTACGCTTGCGCTTGTGCTTGGTTGTGGCCTGTCCGCGCCTGCGTGGGCGCAGGCACAGAGCGATAGCGAGGGTGACCAGTCGCTCGTTCTTGAGGAGATCATCGTCACCGCGCAGAAGCGGGTGCAGAATGTGCGCGACGTTCCCTCGTCGGTGGGCACGCTGTCGGGCGAGAAGCTCGCGGTGATCAGCTCGGGCGGCACCGATATCCGCTTCCTCGCCGCACGGGTGCCGAGCCTCAATATCGAATCCTCCTTCGGCCGCACCTTCCCGCGTTTCTACATGCGCGGTCTTGGCAACACCGATTTCGACCTCAACGCCTCGCAGCCGGTGTCACTGATCTATGACGAGGTGGTGATGGAGAATCCCATCCTCAAGGGCATGCCGGCCTTCGATCTCGACCGTATCGAGGTGCTGCGCGGCCCGCAGGGCACGCTGTTCGGGCGCAACACGCCGGCCGGCATCGTCAAGCTCGAATCGAAAAAGCCGACGCAGGAATTCGACGCCTATGGCCGCTTCACATACGGCCGCTTCGACACCATCGAGTTCGAGGGTGCGGTCGGCGGGCCGATCGTCGACAATGTGCTCGCCGCCCGCTTCTCGATCCAGCACCAGCACCGCGGCAATTTCATCGACAACACGGCGCCGGGCATCAAGGCGGAGAACAAGCGCCTTGGCGAGTTCGACGATTTCGCGGGTCGATTCCAGCTTCTCTTCACGCCGGATGACCGCTTTACGGCGCTCCTCAATGTCCACGCCCGCTCGCTAGATGGTACGGCGCGCGTCTTCCGGGCGAATATCATCAAGCCGGGGACGAACGATCTCGTCGACGGCTTCAGCCGCAAGGTCGTGCAGCAGGACGGCATGAACGAGCAGGACCTCGACCAGCGCGGCGTCACCCTCAAGATGGATTATGACGCCGGGCCGGTGACGCTGACCTCGGTCACCTCCTTCGAGCACGGCAATGTCTTCAGCCGCGGCGACATCGATGGTGGCTTCGGCGCCGTCTTCGCGCCGCCCTCGGGGCCGGGATTCATTCCCTTTACCTCCGAGACCGCCGACTCGGTCCCCGATCTCGACCAGTGGACGCAGGAAGTGCGGATTGCCAGCAACGAGCTCGGACGGGTCGACTTCCAGGCCGGCTTCTTCTTCTTCAACGAGGATCTGAGGATCGAGAGCTTCAGCTTCAACACGCTCGGCGGCGGCACCATTGACGGCTTCGCCAAGCAGCGGCAGCAGGCGACGTCCTGGGCGCTGTTCGGCACCGTCGATGTCGCGCTCACACCCGATCTCGTCTTCATCGGCGGCATCCGTTTCTCGAGCGACGACAAGGACTTCGTGGCGCAGCGCGATCTCTCGCCCCTGGCCTTCCTCGGCGTCGGCCCGCTGCCGCCGACCGAGGCCCACCCGGAGGACGATG
>JBHHTO010000125.1:0-7127 GCA_046753425.1 Rhodothalassiaceae bacterium
CGACCTGAGACCTCGGTTTCCGCTCAACGGCCAGGGTCATCGGGCTTGCGGGCGGGCTTCGCCTTGTCGCGCATGAAGCCGAGAAAGCGGTCGAGAATGGCACCGGGCACGTCCTCGAATGCGGGCTGCGGCGGTGTCTTGCCCTTCTCCCCTGCCGCAGCATCCTCACCGACGATATCGGGCACGCCGAGCGCGTCCCTCGATGGCGCGATGGGCTGATAGGCGCGGGCCAGAATCTGCCGCATCAGCCACTGGCCGAGGGCATCGGTGGCGAGCTCGACATGCGGCCGTGCCAGCGATCCGGCGACGACGAAGCCGATCGGTGGCGCGTCGGCGTGGTCGGCGAAGCGGAACAGCCCATCGCCGCGGACGCGCCAGTCGGGAAGCGACAGCGTGAGACGCCCGGTGAAGTCGCCGGCGGCATGAACGAGGCGGATATCGTCGCTCTCGATGACGCCCCCGCGGGCGACGGCAGTGGCGCTCAGGCGGCTGAAGGGCGTCTCCCCGCCGGCCAGGGTGGTGCGGAAGAGCGCGGCGATGCCGCCCGGCTGGCGCAGACTTCCGAGACGCTGCGACAGCGCCGCCAGGTCGATGCCATGCAGGACGCCGTCACGCGCCGACAGGCTGGCACGACCGTCGAGCGTCGCCGCCATCGCCGCCGGGCTTTCGCCCGTCGCCGTGAAGCGGACGCTGACATCGCTCGTGCCGCTGGCGAAGTCGAGACCGGCGAAGGACTGGAGCAGATCGGCGAGCTCACCCCCCGTGAGATCGAGTGCGGCGGACAGGGACGGCACGGCCCGCGCGTCGAGGTTTCCCGATGCCGTCACCTCGCCGCCGAACAGGCCGGCCCGGAATTCTTCGAGCCGCATGAGCCCGTTCTCGAGCGACAGCCGGAGTCGCGGGGCGCGGAAGTCATAGGGGCCGAAGGCCAGGCGTCGTGCAACAAGCGTGACAGCGGCATCGTGGCTGCGCAGGGTCTCCAGCGGCCAGGGCTCGCGCGACCAGCGGCGGTCGACCGAACGGCGCGCCGCGATGGCACCGTTTTCCGGCGGCGGTAGCAACTGCCTGAGCGGCAGGTCCTCGCCCCTGAGCGTCGCCACAAGGCGCGGACGCGGATCGCCCGGCGTGTAGACGATGGTGCCGGAAAGCGCTGCCGGTCCCGCCTTCAGGTGCGTGAGCGCAAGCGTCATGTCCTTGCGCGCGAGCGAGACCTGGCCCGCGAGTTCCAGGCCGCCAGGATTCTCGGCCGCCGGGCCATAGGCGGGGTCGAAGACCTGCAGGAAGGCCGCGACATCCGGATGCGCATAGTGCAGATCGAAGCTGCCCTGCGGTGCCTCGGCCAGCGAGGTGAGCTTGCCCGCGAGCGTGATCCGGCCACCGAGCAACTGTCCCTCGGCGCGCCCCGAGAGCGTGTCCGCGTCACGATCGATATGCGCGCCGAGCCGGAGCGGCCCGGTGTTGCCTGGCATCAGCGCGGCCCAGCCGAGATGGTCGAGGAGAGCATGCGGATCGGCAAAGTCGGCGACCACGTCGAGCGTCGCCTGCGGGCCGCTTTCCGCCGCCTCCGGCGGCCACCGGAGCGGCCCTTTCGCCGCCAGCCGGCCGCCGAGGAGGCCGGCTTCAAGGTCGATCTCCATCTGTGGTGCGAGGCCGCTGAGATCGCCCTCGACCCTGAGCGGACCAAGCCCCTCGAGGAGAGGCGGCAGCGTCATGCCCCGCCAGCCGGCGAGGCGCGCGAGATCGGCGATCTCGGCCCGCACATGCAGCGCCATCCGTGGCCCGCCCTCCTGTGGGCTGAGGATGCCCGAGATATCGGCGCTGGCGCCCTCAAGCTCACCGACATGGGCCGCCGCGATGCTGAGCGCGCTTCCCTCGGAACGCAGGTCGAGAGCGACGTCGCGCATCGCCGCCTGATCATAGACCAGACGATCGATGCGGAGCCGCAGCGGCGCCAGGGTGACCGGCATGGCCTTGAGGAAGCCGTTGATCCGGGCAGCAAGGGACACCTCCTGCCGTGGCACCGAATCCGGGCCCGGTGGGGGCAGATAGCCGTCGAGATTGAGCCGGTCGAGCCGCAGGTCGACAGCCAGCGACGGCCGCCCGGCGCCGTCCTCCCAGCGCAGCGCGCCGCTTGCGGTCGTGGAATCGACCACGATCCGCGCCTCCTCGAGTACCAGCCGGTCCGGCCGCCAGTCGAAGCCGGTCTCGAGGGCGGCATGGCTGAAACTTCCCTCGCGGCCGGTCAGCTCATGCCCGAGCCACGCTGCCGCCCGACGCAGATCGCCGATCCGGAGCGTCGCGCGTCCCGTTGCCCGCGGCACACCCGCCTCGGCGAAGATGCGGCCCTCGGCATGCCAGGAGCCCGCCCCCGGCAGCGCCGCATCGAAGGCATCGACGCCGAGCACTCCGCCCCGCCCCGTCGCCCGGAACCGGGTGCGCGAGATGATCTCGCCGCGATAGGCGAGCGCCTCGATCGCCAGATCGAGATCGAGCCTGAGTGCCGGCGGCAGCAGCGTGTCAGCCCCATCCGCGAACCGCAGCGGCGTCGCGCCCTCTCCCGATCGTGCCGCGACGACGGGATCGAGGTCGAGCCGGTCGGCGCGGAGCGTGAGCGCGAGATGCGGCCCGTCGCCGAGATCGAGTGCGGCGCGCCCGGCGAGCGCGGTGTCGCCGACCCGCCCCTTGATGTCCTCGAGCCTCAGATCGGCACCGATGAGAAGGTCCCCCGAGAGCGCGAAGCGGCGGGCGAGCGGCGCCGGCGGCGCGAGGGAGGAGCCGTCGAGACGGCTGACGGCGGCCATGAAGGCGCCGAGATCGGCCGCCGCCCCGTCGAGCTGCCCCTTGCCCTCCGGCGCGGCATCCTCCCGCAGGCGCAGCCAGCCGCGATAGCGCAGGCTCGACCCCTCCACCTCGATGCGGACATCAAGCGGCACCCGGGTGTCCGGCGTGAAGGTGCCGCTGCGCAATTGCGCAGCGAGCACAACGCCGTTCAGGCTTGCGGAGACGCCGGCATCGAAGGGACCGCGGAGCGACGGTGCGGCAAGGCGGGCATCGATGTCCGCGAGCACCATGTCGCGCCCCGTTACGGCATCGCGAAAGGCGAGACGGCCGTGCCGGATGCGCAGCGACTCGATGCTGAGCTGGCCGCTCGGGGCGCCGGATGTCTCCGTTCTCGTGGTCATGAAAGCGAGATGCCAGTTGTCGCTGCCATCGGCATCGCGCTCGAGCGCAATCTCGGGGCCGACGAGATCGATCCGCCGCACGCGGATCTTGCCGCGCAGCAGGGGCAGCAGTCCGACCACGACATCGAGTCGCTCGACACGGACCAATGCTTCGGCCTTGCCGCCAGGAATATTGGCGATGGTGACCGCGCCGGCACTCAGCGCTGGCGATGGCAGGAGGCGGAAGGAAACCGGTCCCCCGATGCGGACCTCCCGGCCGGTCAGGCCCTCCGCGAGCCCGGCGATGCGATCGCGATAGCCGGTCCAGTCGATGAAGCCGGGCACGACGAGCGCGGCCGCAACGAGCAGCACGAGTGCGGCGCCGGCGGCGACGAGGGCGCGCCGGACGCGTCCTCCTGTGCCGCTCTCCTTTCCGCCCGCTTCAAGCATTCGCCATCCTCGTCGCAAAGGCCGTGACGGCCTTCGCATGAAACGCTAAGACATCTGGTTAACAGAGGGACCTGAACAGATTATGGCAATTCCGCACGACAAGACCAATCCCGGCCGCTGCACGGTTCCCGGCTTGCGCACGGCACTGTCAATGGCGATGCACGACCGGCGCCTTGTGCAGCGGCTGCGGTGCCTCGTCCTGTCGGGCGCGCTCGTCACGGTCCTGCTGCCAGCGCTTGTCACAGCGGCGACGGCGGGCTGCACCGATGCGCCGCGGCCGGGCGTGCAGTGGGTCCGCTGCTTCATGAACGAGCGGACATTCGCCGGCGTCGACCTGTCGCAGGCGGTGCTCCGCGACAGTTCCTTCACCCGCGCCGATCTGTCGGGCGCCAGCCTGAAGGGTGCCGATGCCCGCGGCGCCAAGTTCGTCTCCACCAATCTTTCGCAGGTCGATCTGTCGGGCGCCGACCTGGCGCGCGCCGACTTCACCCGCGCCGACCTCGGGGGTGCCGATCTGCGCAATGCCGATCTGAGCGAGGCGCGCCTGTTTCTTGCCAATCTGGCCGGTGCCGATCTCAGCGGTGCGCGGCTCGATGATGCCGATCTCTACCGCACCGAGCTGAGCGGTGCCCGCTGGATCGACGGCAAGACGGTTTGCGCCGCGGGCTCGGTCGGCGTCTGCAAATAGACGCGGTGGGCCTGCCCACGCCGCTATTCCTGGCGACGGAACTGGTCGAGCACCTGTTCCGCGACCTCATGCTCGCTGATCACGCCGAGGACATCTTCCGCATGTGGAACGCGGTGCGCGCTGCCCGTGATGAGCGCGTGCGTGACGCCGTGACGGCTCATGCGCCGCAACACATCGACGAGCAGGTCGCTGGCGCGTCCGACGATGAACTGCCGAGCCGCCGGCAGCGGTTCCCGCGCGCCCTCGGCGCGAAGCGCACACCAGCGACGGAATTCCGCCGCCGGAATCACCGCCGAGACATGCTGCCCGCGCGCGACCAGCAGATAGTCGTCGCCACCGACCTCCCCCTCGGGCACGATCTCCGCCTCGGGATCCTCGAGCGAACCCCGCAGCGACAGCACACCGCTGACCGGTGTCATCACCTCCCGCGCGTGACGGACGAGGAACATGTTCGAATGGCGGTCCTTGGGAATATGATGGCCGCGCCGCAGCAGCTTGAAGGTGTAGATGTTCTCGCTGACCAGCGACCGTCGGGTGCCGATCGCGCAGGCGACCGCAATGATCGCGGGAACGATGACCGAATAGTCGGTCGTCATCTCGAACATCATCAGGATCGCGGTCATCGCCGCCCCGGTGCCGCCACCGACCACCGCCGCCATGCCGATGATGGCGAATTGCGCGGCATTGAGACCGGCATCGGGGAAGAGGAATGCAAGCAGGCTGCCGAAGGCGCCGCCGAGCGTGGCACCAAGAAAGAGTGAGGGCGCAAAGACGCCGCCCGAGGCACCAGCGGCGAGACTCGACGTGGTGGCGAGCAGCTTGGCGAGAAACAGCAGGAACAGGATCCCGACGCCGCTCATCTCGCCGAGCAGGATCGCCTGGATCGTGCCATAGCCGACCCCGTCGACATGATAGTGCCCGGTACCGAGCATCAGGACATACATGAGCACGCCGATACCACCGAGGCCGACGACGGCACGCAGATAGGGATTGGCGAAGCGTGCCTCGAGCAGATCCTCGAGCCCGTGCAGCAGGCGCACGAATCCATAGGCGGCCACGCCACACAGGATCCCGAGCGCGACATAGACCGGCAGCAGCCACAGATTCGTCGGCAGCAGCAGATTGGCCAGCTCCGCGGTCGGCACGGTGAAGGCGGGAGCGATGCCGAACAGCATGCGCCCGACATAGGTCGCGGTCCCGGTGGCGAGAACGACGGGCAGGAAGGTGCGGGCGCTGATCTCGGGCAGCATCAGCTCGACCGCGAACATCACGCCACCGAGCGGCGTGTTGAAGGTCGCCGCGATGCCCGCCCCGGCACCGGCGGCGACGAGCGTGATCACCTGCCAGGTCGAGAGCCGGAGCGCCTGGCCCATGCTCGAGCCGATGGCACTGCCGATCTGGATGATCGGCCCCTCGCGGCCGACCGAGGCGCCGCTGCCGATGGACAGCGCCGAGGCCACCGCCTTGACGAAGACCACCACCGAGCGGATGCGGCCGCGCTTGTAATAGATGGCGTCCATCACCTCGGGGACCCCGTGCCCCTTCGCCTCCGGGGCGTAGCGCCGGACGAGAAAGACGACGACGAGGCCGCCGAGGACTGGAGCCAGGATGACCAGCGGCCCCCATGGCGCGGGCGGTGTGAAGATATTGGCGTCGTAGGCGAAGGAGGCCTCGCCGGCGAAGAAGAGATTGTGGAAGAAGGCGATCAGCCCGCGCAGGGCCGCCGCCGCGATACCCGTCGCGACGCCGAGAATGACGGCCAGCGTGCTGAGCGTGAGCAGTGACACCGACAGCTCGCGCGCAGCAAGCGACTCCCGTTTCCGCAATATCGCCACGATGCACCCCGTCTCTTCAATGGTGAACGCCGCATCGCCGGCCGCTCGGGATGGCGTGCGTCCCGCAGCGACCGGTCTTCGTCCGCTTCCGGATCATGAATGGCGCGTGATCACTAGCGCGCGACCATTGCCCGCGCAAGGGTGGCGCTGGCCCGTACTGCGGGATGGCACATGCCGGCGGGCATGCTATAGCTCGGGCAGAACAGCCGGTTCGGACAACAAGACAGCGATGAGTGGCGATCCCTTCGACTTTTCCGGTTTCGATGCGCCGGCACCCGCCGCGGGCGGCGAGGCGCCCTGGCTCGCCGGGCTCAATCCGGCGCAGCGGGAGGCCGTCGAGGCGACCGAGGGGCCGGTGCTCGTGCTCGCCGGCGCGGGGACCGGCAAGACCCGCGTGCTGACGACACGGATCGCGCATCTGGTCGCTACCGGACGCGCCCATCCGGGCGAGATTCTCGCCGTCACCTTCACCAACAAGGCGGCGAACGAGATGGCGGGTCGCGTCGAGCGCCTGCTTGCACGCCCGGCGGCAGGCATGGCGCTCGGCACCTTCCACTCGATCTCGGCACGCTGGCTGCGCCGACATGCCGAACTTGTCGGGCTGAGGTCGAATTTCACGATTCTCGATACCGACGACCAGATCCGCCTCCTGAAGCAGATCATTGCTGCCGCCGACCTCGACGAGAAACGCTGGCCGGCGCGGCTGCTCGCGGGGCTCGTCGATCGCTGGAAGAATCGCGCGCTGCTCCCCGGTGCGCTGCCACCGGACGAGGCGCACAGCTTCGCGGACGGACGCGGTGGCGCGCTTTACGCCGCCTATCAGGAGCGGCTCCGGATCCTCAATGCCTGCGATTTCGGCGATCTGCTCCTGCACATGATCACGATCCTCAAGCGGCATGAGGATGTGCTCGCGCACTATCACCGGCGCTTCCGCTATCTGCTCGTCGACGAATATCAGGACACCAATGTCGCCCAGTATCTGTGGCTGCTACT
>JBHHTO010000126.1:0-7082 GCA_046753425.1 Rhodothalassiaceae bacterium
CGCCCCCGCGGCGGCCACCGTGTCCGATTGCGGCCGCGCCGCCTGAGCGGACGCGACAGCTCAAGTCTTGAGCGGACCGCCCGTCGCCGCTAGAAGGCGCGGGCCATGGAGATCGCCGACTTCGATTTCGACCTGCCGCCGCAACGCATCGCGCTCCGGCCCGTACGCCCGCGCGATGCGGCGCGGCTGCTCGTCGTGCGTCCGGAAGGTGTCGAGGATCGCCATGTGCGGGACCTGCCGGAGCTGCTCCGGCCGGGCGACATCCTGGTCACCAATGACACGCGCGTCATCCCGGCACGGCTTTCCGGGCGACGCGGTGCGGCGCGCGTCGAGGTGACCTTGCACCATCGTGTCGATGAGCGGACATGGCGCGCCTTCGCACGCCCCGCGAAGCGCTGCCGCATCGGCGATCGCATCGATTTCGGCGGGCTCGAGGCCGAAGTGCTCGCCCGCGCCGGCGGCGAGGTGACGCTGCGCTTTGCCGCCGACGATCTCGACGCCGCGCTGAGGACGCATGGCGTGATGCCGCTGCCGCCCTATATCGCCGCCCGGCGCGCCGTCGACGCCGCCGACCGGGAGGACTACCAGACGGTGTTCGCCGCCCGCGAGGGCGCCGTAGCGGCGCCCACCGCCGGCCTCCATTTCACGCCGCGGCTCCTCGATGCGCTCGCCGCGCGCGGCGTCGGGCGCGCGGTTCTCACGCTTCATGTCGGTGCCGGCACCTTTCTGCCGGTGACCGCGGATCGCGTCGAGGACCATCGCATGCATGCCGAATGGGGCGAGATCGGCGTAAAGGCCGCGGCGGCGCTCAATGCCGTGCGCGATGCGGGCGGGCGCATCGTCGCCGTTGGCACCACGGCGGCCCGGCTCCTCGAGACCGCGGCCGATGACGGCGGACGCATCCGTCCCTACCGTGGCGAGACCGACATTTTCATCCGGCCCGGCCACCGCTTTCGCGCCGTTGATCTGCTGATGACCAATTTCCACCTGCCGCGCTCGACGCTCTTCATGCTGGTTGCCGCCTTCTCCGGGCTCGGGCGCATGAAGGCCGCCTATGCGCATGCCATCGAGAGGGGCTATCGCTTCTACTCCTATGGCGATGCCTGCCTTCTTTACCCGGCGGAGGATACCGCATGAGCCGCCCCCGCTTCGCCTTCGGGATCATTGCCCGCGACGGCGCCGCACGGCGCGGCCGCATCACCATGCGCCGCGGCACGATCGAGACCCCGGCCTTCATGCCGGTCGGCACCGCGGCGACGGTGAAGGCGATGCTGCCGGGCTCGGTTGCCGCGACCGGCGCCGAGATCATCCTCGCCAACACCTATCACCTGATGCTGCGGCCGGGCGCCGAACGCATCGCGCGGCTCGGCGGTCTGCACGCATTCATGCGCTGGGATCGTCCGATCCTCACCGATTCGGGCGGCTATCAGGTGATGTCGCTGGCCGAGCTGCGGCGCATCGACGAGGAGGGCGTCGCCTTCCGCTCGCACCTCGATGGCGCTCGGCACCTTCTCACCCCCGAACGCTCGATGGAAATCCAGGGGCTGCTCGGCTCGGATATCGTGATGGCGTTCGACGAATGCACGCCCTTTCCGGCGAGCCATGAGGAGGCGAAAGCCTCGATGGAGCTCTCGATGCGCTGGGCCGCCCGCTCGCGTGCCGCTTTCGACGGCGATGCCGAGCAGGCCGGGCGCGCCGCGCTTTTCGGGATCCAGCAGGGCAGCGTCTATCCCGACCTTCGCGAGGCCTCCGCGAAGGCCCTGAGAGAGATCGGGTTCGACGGCTATGCGGTGGGCGGTCTCGCGGTCGGCGAGGGCCACGATGCGATGGTCGAGACGCTGGATCATTGCGTGCCGATATTGCCCGACACGGCACCCCGCTATCTCATGGGTGTCGGCAAGCCGGCCGATATCATCGCCGCTGTCGCGCGCGGTATCGACATGTTCGACTGTGTGCTGCCCACCCGCTCCGGACGCACCGGTCAGGCCTTCACCTGGCGCGGGCCGGTCAACATCAGGAACGCGCGTCACCGCGACGATCCGCGCCCGCTCGACGAGGAGGTGGAGAGCCCGGCACGGGACTTCTCCCGCGCCTATCTCCACCATCTCTTCCGCAGCGGCGAGATTCTCGGCGCGATGCTCTTGAGTTGGCACAATCTCGCCTTCTATCAGGCGCTGATGGCGCGTCTGCGCGCGGCGATCGAGGCGGGGCGTCTCGCCGAAGAGGCGGCGGCGATACGGGCGTGCTACGACGGGGGCGATATCGAGCCGCCCTGACGCTGAGGCAGGAGACAGCGTCATGTCTGACATGAGTCTGGTCATCGGCAACCGCAATTATTCGAGCTGGTCGCTGCGCCCCTGGCTTGCCATGAAAGCCAACGGCCTCGCCTTCGACGAGCTGCTGATCCCCCTCGACACGCCCGAATTTCCCCGGCAGGTGGCGGCCTATGGCGCGGCGGGCCGGGTGCCGATTCTCGTCGATGGCGGAATGACCGTCTGGGACAGCCTCGCCATCGTCGAGCATCTCGCCGAACGCTTCCCCGATTGCCCGCACTGGTGGCCGCAGCAGCCGGGATTGCGGTCTCATGCGCGTGCCGTGGTCGCCGAGATGCATGCCGGCTTCGCTGCCGTCCGCAGCGAGATGCCGATGAACCTGAAGCGGGCATCCGGCGCGGTCGCGGTCAGTCCCGCGGCGCGGCGCGAGGTGGCACGGATCGAGGCAATATGGAACGAGGCGCTGGCGATGTCGGGCGGGCCGTGGCTCTATGGCGACTTCTCGATCGCCGATGCCTTCTACGCGCCGGTGGCAACGCGCTTCAGGACCTATGCCGTGCGCCTCGGCGAGGCGGCGCAAGCCTATGTCGATCGCATCCACGCGCATCCCGATTTCGCGACCTGGTATGCGGCGGCGCTGGAGGAACCTTGGGCCCTTGCCGCCGACGCGATCTGAGCCGCCGCAGGTATCCGTCCGAATCCCGGGTCGTTCAGCCGGCGCGGAGGGCCATCCTGATCGGCCCCTCGGCGCGGCCGTGGATGAACTGGTCGACATAGGGATTGCCCGACCTGTCGATTTCCTCCTTCGGCCCGTGCCAGATGATGCGCCCGTCATGGAGCATCGCAATATTGTGGGCGATCTTGCGCGCGCTCACCATGTCGTGGGTGATGGTGATCGTCGTCGCGCCGAGGTCGCGCACGCATTCGACGATGAGATTGTTGATGACGTCCGACATGATCGGATCGAGGCCGGTCGTCGGCTCATCGAAGAAGATGATCTCGGGCTCGGCGGCGATGGCGCGGGCGAGGCCGACGCGCTTTTTCATGCCGCCCGAAAGCTCCGCCGGATACAGCTCGGCGACCGCGGCGTCGAGGCCGACGCGCGCCAGCTTCTCGATGGCAATTTCGCGCGCGGCGCGCTTCTTCATCCGCTGTGCACGGAGGAGCCCGAAGGCGACATTCTCCCACACCGGCAGCGAATCGAAGAGCGCGGCGCCCTGGAACAGCATTCCGAACTTCGCCATCTGCGCCTTGCGCTCCGCGGCGCTCATGTGCCGCGTGTCCTGGCCGTCGATGCGTACCTCTCCGGCTTCGGGCCGGAGCAGGCCGATGATGCACTTGAGCAGCACCGACTTGCCGGTTCCCGAGCCGCCGATGACGACGAGGCTTTCGCCCTCGGCGACCGCGAGATCGACGCCGTCGAGAACGACCTTGGAGCCGAATTGCTTCTTTAGACCCGCGACGAGAATTTTGGTCGGCCGGCTCATGAGCGGAAGACCACGATGGTGATGACGAGATTGGCGAACAGGATGAAGATGAAGGCCGAGACGACGGCATCCGTCGTCGCCCGGCCCACCCCCTGTGCACCGCCCGACGAGTGATAGCCGTGATAGCTGCCCATGAGCGCGATGATGAAGCCGAAGACCGCCGCCTTGACGAGCGAGGAGAAGACGTCGGTGGCCTCGAGATAGTCCATCGTCGTCTGCAGATAGTTGCCCGGGTTGAAGCCGAGTGTCTGGGTTGCGACGAGAAAACCGCCGAAGACGCCGATGATATTGGCGACGATCACCAGCAAGGGCAGGGTCACCACCCCGGCGACGAGCCGCGGCACCACCAGATACTTGAAGGGATCGGTGGACAGCGTCACCAGCGCATCGATCTGCTCGGTGACCCGCATGGTGCCGATCTCGGCCGCCATCGCCGAGGAGACCCGGCCGGCGACCATGAGTCCGCCGAGCACCGGGCCGAGCTCGCGCACGATGGCGATCACCACCACCGCGGCCACCGTCGACTCGGCATTGAAGCGCGAGGAGCCGACATAGATCTGCTGCGCCAGCGCGGCGCCGGTGAAAAGCGCGGTGAGACCCACCACCGGCAGCGAGAAATAGCCGATCGAGAGCATCTGCTGGGCGATGTTCTGCACATAGATCGGCGGGCGCGCGAGGTGCCCGAGGGCCTTGCCGGCAAAGATCGCAAGCCGCCCCAGCGCCGCAAAGGCCGCCAGCGTGACACGGCCGACAATGGCAAGAAACTGCATCGCCCCGACAGCCCCTTTGACCGGGATCCATGTTTCCCGCCGCACGGTCTTGCGTGCGGCGCCGCGCGCGACCTTAGTTGAGGCCCCGCCAGGGGTCAATTCACACGGCCGTGCTCCCGGTGGTGCCCTGACGATGCCCCGGCCGGGCGCTGGCGACGGGCGTTCCAGCCCGAGCGCAAGGCGATGGGCGGCGAGGCCTTTCGGGCGCGACGCGGGGGCGACAATTGGCCGCAATTTTCCGTGCGAATTCTTCCCGCTTTGTGCAGGAATGTGATATGATGCAATTGGCTTCAAGACAGAAAATTGCATGTGCGGCCGGCCGGTCGCGACCGGCGGCGACTTTGCTGCGGCCTTTCAGCGCAGTGTCGGCAACCGGACAGGATCACGAGGCGAGTGGGCGGTGCCACGACTGCGTGTCGACCTGCAGGACGGCTTCGACGGTGAAGCGGTTCTCGTCGAACTCGACGGGAAGGCGGTTTACCGGCAGGACGAGGTGCGGACTCGATATCAGGTCGGTCTGGCGGACGTGATCGAGCGCGATGTGGCGGACGGCCGTCACGCGCTCGCCATCCGCCTTCTCCGGCAGGATGCGGCATGGCAGGACAGCATCGATGTGAAGGGCGAGACCCATGTCGGGGTCTCGCTCTCGGCATCGGGCACGCTCGAGGTGACGGTCGAAGACCGGCCCTTCCGTTACGCCTGAGCTCCGCCTGTTCCGCTCCGCGATCCGGTCTCCGGTTTGTCCCGCAACCGTGCGGTTTGCGGTGCCTTTGCACCGCCGACCGCGGAAACCAAGGAGGCTCTCATGGACGACTATCGCGAGTTTGAGGATCTGGCGTTCGAAGACGAAGCGGGTGTTGCCTCCGCCAAGGAGGGCGAAGGCGCCTTCCGCTTTCCGTTGCCCATCCTGTTCGGGGTGAGCGGGGTCTACGAGACGCGTCGGCCGATCCTGCCGGAGCGACTCCCCGAACGCGTTCCCTTCCCCGTGCGGCCGTTGCCGAAGGGCAAGGCGGAAGGCGAGGGCGAAGAGATCGTCGCCGAGGGTGTCGAGGCCGAGATGGCGGCCGAGGAGGATGCGGAGTTCTTCTTCCCCTTCGGTCGCGAGGAGCTGCGGCTCGATGTCGACGGCCGTTATCCGCAGATGGCGGCGAGCGGCGTGATGATGCGCGGCTTCGGCACGCGGGTGACCTGGGTCGCCCGGCTGCGTCCGTTCGGGCAGTCGCGCTGGCGGGGCACGATCTGGTACAAGGAAGGCGGCAGCCTGCCCTTCACAACCGTCGATATTCGGGCCCAGCGCAGCATCTTCCCGCAGCAGCGGCTCGTTGACGTCACCTTCACGGGAGCGGGCGGCCTGCGCCGGCGGCGCATCTATCACTACGCGCGCCGCTGGTTCGACCGGGTCGATTTCGAATTCGACAAGGTGAGCAATGCCGAAATGGTCACCGAGATCGATACCCATACGCACCCCAATCATCCGGCAAGCCTGCGGCGCGAGTCGCTGTCGATCGAGGATGTCTATGCGCGTGCCGGATTCCGCGTCACCAGCCGCCGCGGTTCGGTGCCGCTCGGCGGCGCCGGGGCCGACCTCAAATGGACCAACGCGGAGATGCACGACGCGATGCAGATCTACTGGTCGCGTTTTGCCAACCGGCCGCAATGGGCGCTGTGGGTGCTGTTCGCGCGCGAGCATGTCTGGGGCCATGGCCTCGGCGGCATCATGTTCGATGACATCGGGCCCAATGAACGCCAGGGCACGGCGATCTTCTCGCACAGCTTCATCGCCGATCCGCCTCCAGGAGATCCGGCACCGGATGCCTGGGTGAAGCGGATGCGCTTCTGGACCGCGGTCCACGAGATGGGCCACGGCTTCAATCTTGCGCATTCCTGGCAGAAGCATCTCGGCACGCCCTGGATCCCGCTCGTCTCGGACGCCGAGGCGCGCAGCTTCATGAACTATCCCTATCGCGTGAACGGGGGCGAACACGCCTTCTTTGCCGACTTCGCCTATCGCTTCAGCGATCCGGAGCTCTTGTTCATGCGGCATGCGCCGCGGCGCTTCGTCGAGATGGGCAATGCCGACTGGTTCGACCATCACGGCTTCGAGAATGTCGGCGAAGCCGAGCGGCAGCACGACTTTGCGCTCGCGCTCGTCACCGACAAGGCGGAACCGGTGTTCGAGTTTCTCGAGCCGGTCACCCTGACGCTCCGGCTGACCAATGTCTCGGGCGAGACGAAGCTGGTGCCCCGCGGCATCCTCGCGGAGCAGAGCGAGATGGCGGTGATCATCAAGAAGGAGGGCAAGGCGGCACGCCAGTGGGTGCCCTATGCCCGCTACTTCATGACACCGCAGGCGCTGGCGCTGGCGCCCGGCGAGTCGATCGAGGAGTCGCTCTTCGCCGCCGCCGGCCGCAATGGCTGGGATCTCGCCGAGCCCGGCCGCTACCGGCTGCAGGTGGCGATCGACATCGACGGCCGCACCGTGCTCTCGAACCCGCTCCTCTTGCGGATCGCACGTCCCGAGAGCCACGACGCCGAGATCCTGGCCCAGGATC
>JBHHTO010000127.1:0-7064 GCA_046753425.1 Rhodothalassiaceae bacterium
ATATCGCCGGCACGGTCCAAGGTCAACCGTCGATCGCCGCGCTCAGCGATTCCGGAACTGGGGGCGCCGCTTTTCGATGAAGGCCTGCATGCCTTCCTTCTGGTCCTCGAAGGCGAACAGCGAATGGAAGACGCGGCGCTCGAACCGGACACCCTCGGCAAGGGTCGTCTCGAAGGCGCGATTGACGGCCTCCTTGGCGATCATGACCGCCGGCCGCGAGAAGGCGGCGATTCGTTCGGCGATCCGGATCGCCTCGTCCATGAGATCCTCGGTCGGAACGACGCGACTGACAAGGCCGGCGGCGAGCGCCTCCCGTGCGTCCATCTGGCGCCCGGTGAGAATCATGTCCATCGCCATAGCCTTGCCGATGGCGCGCGTCAGGCGCTGCGTCCCGCCGGCACCGGGGATGACCCCGATGGTGATTTCCGGTTGTCCGAAACGGGCATTCTCGGCGGCAATCACGATGTCGCACATCATCGCCAGCTCGCAGCCGCCGCCCAGCGCATAGCCGGCGACCGCGGCGATCACCGGCTTGCGGGCGCGGGTGACCTCCTCCCAGTTGGCGGTGATGAGATCTTCCGCCAGCACCTCGGCATAGCTCTTGTCGGCGATTTCCTTGATATCGGCGCCGGCGGCGAAGGCCTTCTCGCTGCCGGTGATGATCATGCAGCCGATCTCGTCGTCCGCCTCGAGCTCGCGCACCGCCTGCGTGAGCTCGTCCATGAGCTGCTTGTTGAAGGCGTTCAGCGCCTGCGGCCGACTGAGCGTGATGATGCCGATCGCCTCGCGTTTGTCGACGAGAATGGTCTCGTAAGACATGGTCTACCCCCGTGGGTCCCTCACCTCCGCCGCTCGCGGCGACAGGGCTTCTTCCTAGCCTCCCCGCCCTCGCAATGCAAAAGGGAAGTGCTTCAGCGCTGGCAGCCGGCGCACCAGAATGTCGAGCGGCCCGCCTGCACGAGGCGCTGGATCGTGCCGCCACAGTCGGCCCGCGGGCAGGGCGCCCCGGCCCGGTCATAGACCCGGAAGCGGTGCTGAAAATAGCCGAGACCGCCATCGACCCGCGCATGATCCCTGAGGCTCGATCCACCGGCGGCGATCGCCTCTTCGAGGACCGCGCGAATCGCCGCAACGAGACGTGCGGCGCGCGTCGGACCCACCGATCGTGTGCCGCGGCGCGGCGACAGACGGGCGCGGTGAAGCGCCTCGGCGACATAGATATTGCCCAGCCCGGCGACAAGTCGCTGGTCCATCAGCGCCGCCTTGAGGCTGGTCCGCCGCTGCGCAAGGGCACGAAGGAGATAGTCGGCGGTAAACGCGTCACCAAGCGGCTCGGGCCCGAGATCGCGCAGGAGGGGATGGGTATCGAGTATCGCCGAGTCGGCGAGATCGAGGAGGCCGAACCGTCGGGCATCGTTAAAGACGATCCGGTCGCCGGCGTCGGTGACGAATACCACATGGTCATGTGCGCCGGGCGCGGTGTCATTGGCGCCGGCGCGCACGAGGCGGAATCGGCCGGACATGCCGAGATGGAAAAGAAGGCTAGAGCCGCCCGACAGTGCGACGAGGCCGTATTTGGCGCGGCGCCGCACCGCCTCGATGCGGCGGCCCTCGAGACGGTGCGCAAGATCGACTGGAACCGGCCGCCGGAGATCGTGTCGCCGCACTTCAACACGGACCATGCGGCGCCCCTCAAGGAGCGGCCGCAAACCGCGGCACACGGTCTCCACCTCGGGCAGTTCGGGCACCCCTTGCACTCCCTTTGACCGGGCGCGCACCGCACTGGCGTCGGGGGCGCCCATTCGCTATGGTCCGCCGGCGCCATTTCACGGGACAACGCCAATGTCAAGCACGCCCGAGCCCGGTAGCAAAACCGCCCATTTCGGCTCCCGGCTCGTCCCCAAGAGCGAGAAGGGCCGCCTCGTTCGCGGCGTCTTCAAAAGCGTCGCCGATCGCTACGACCTGATGAACGACCTCATGAGCGGCGGCCTGCACCGGCTGTGGAAGGCAAGCCTCATCGACAGTCTTGCGCCGCGCCCCGGCATGCGCCTCATCGATGTCGCCGGCGGCACCGGCGACATCGCCTTCCGTTTCCTCAAGGCGAGCGCCGGCCGGGGCCATGTCACGGTGGTCGACATCAATGAGGCGATGCTCGATGTCGGCCGCCGGCGCCTTGCCCGCGCCCCGATCCCGGGCGAGATCGAATGGCTGTGCGCCGATGCGGAGGCATTGCCGCTCCCCGAGGGTGCCTTTGACGCCTACACCATCGCCTTCGGCATCCGCAATGTGACACATCGCGAGCGGGCGCTCGCCGAGGCCCGGCGCGTGCTCGGCTATGGCGGGCGGTTTCTCTGCCTCGAATTCTGCCCGCACCTCGCTCTTCCTTTCCTCGACCGCCTCTATGCGCGCTATTCCGAGCGCGTGATCCCGACGCTCGGCCGCTGGGTGGCGGGGGATGCCGACTCCTACGTCTATCTCGTCGAGAGCATCCGCCGCTTTCCGCCGCCCGAGGCCTTCGCCGCGGAGATCGCCGCTGCGGGCTTCGGTCGCATCCGCTATCGCTTGCTCTCGGGCGGTGTCTGCGCCATTCACAGCGGCTGGAAGATCTGAGGAATTGTCGGTGCGCGGAAGTCTGCGTCATTCGGTCCGCTTTCTCGTCGTCGCCCGCGAGCTGGCGCGTCACGACGCGCTTTTCTGGGTCGACGATATCGGTCCCGCACCGGTCGGCTTCAGGGCGCTCGTCCGCATCGCCACCCGCTTCGTGCGCAAGCACCGCGACCTGCCCGAAGGCGAGGGCGAGCGGCTGGCGGCAGCGCTCCGGCGACTCGGTCCCGCCTATATCAAGCTCGGGCAGATGCTGGCGACACGGCCCGACATCGTGGGCCCGGATCTCGCCGCGGGCCTGCGCGCGCTGCAGGACAAGCTGCCGCCCTTTCCGGCCACCACCGCGCGGGCGGTGATCGAGACCGCGCTCGGCCGCCCGCTGGCGGCGGTCTTCGCCGAATTCGACGACGAGGCGGTGGCCGCGGCCTCGATCGCGCAGGTTCACCGGGCGACGACCAGCGATGGCAGGGCGGTGGCGGTCAAGGTCCTGCGCCCGGGCATCGAGGCCGAGTTCGCACGCGACCTCGCCGCCTTCGCCTGGCTCGCGCGCTTCGTCGAGGCCAATCTGCCCGCCGCCCGCCGTCTGCGGCCGGTGGCGGTGGTCGAGACCGTCGCCGAGACCGTGGCCACCGAGCTCGATCTCCGGCTCGAGGCGGCAGCCGCCTCGGAGCTCGCCGAGAACATGGCCGGCGAGCCGGGCTATCGCGTGCCGCAGGTGGACTGGGCGCGCACCGCGCGACGCGTGATGACGCTCGAATGGGTCGACGGCATTCCCCTGTGGGACACGGCCGCGCTCGATGCCGCCGGCCACGACAGGAAGCGCCTCGCCGGCGTCATCGTCCACGCCTTCCTCATGCAGGCCATGCGCGACGGCTTCTTTCACGCCGATCTCCATCAGGGCAATCTCTTCGTCGATGCCGAGGGCAGCGTCGTGGCGCTCGATTTCGGCATCATGGGACGGCTCGAGCGCAGCTCGCGCCGCTATCTTGCGGAAATCCTCTACGGCTTTCTCGAGCGCGACTATGAGCGCGTCGCACGCTGGCATTTCTCCGCCGGCTATGTCCCAAGGGAGCAATCGGTGCACCGCTTTGCGCAGGCAATGCGAGCCATCGCCGAGCCCATCTTCGGCCGTCCGGTGCGCGAGATCTCGGCGGGGCAGCTTCTCGGCCAGCTCTTCGCCACCACCGAGGCCTTCGGCATGGCGACGCAGCCACAGTTGCTCATGCTCCAGCGCACCATGGTGATGGTCGAGGGCATGGCGCTCCATCTCCATGCCGAGGCCAATATGTGGGAGCTCTCGCGCCCCGCGATCACGGCCTTCATGAAGGAGGAACTGGCGCCCGAGCTCGTGCTCGCCGACCGCATCAACGAGACGCTCGCCACCTGCGCCCGCCTGCCCGGGCTCGTCGAGCGCGCCGACCGCGTGCTCGAGAGGATCGAGACCGAGGGCCTCAAGCTCGCCCCCGCGGGTGCGGGCCACGAGCCCCGCCGCAGCCGCGCACCGGCGCTCTTTCTCGGCGCCCTCGCCCTCGGCCTGACGGCGGCGGTGACGGCGGCGCTCCTTCTACTATAATGGTGCCATTGGCCGCCCGGCGAGCGGGCGGGATGGGCGAGGGATCATGGCTGAGGACAGGCGCGTTCTTCTCATCATCGGCGGCGGCATCGCGGCCTACAGGTCGCTCGATCTCATCCGCCGGCTCGGCGATCACGGCATCCGCACGCGCGGCGTGCTGACCGCTGCCGGGGCCCGCTTCATCACCCCCCTTTCGGTGGCGAGCCTGAGCGGCGAGACCTGCTATCAGGACCTTTTCTCGCTCACCGACGAGGCGGAGATGGGCCATATCCGGCTTTCGCGCGAGGCCGATCTCGTTCTCGTTGCGCCGGCGACGGCGGATCTGATGGCCAGGATGGCGAGCGGTCTTGCCAATGATCTCGCAAGCACGCTGCTGCTCGCCACCGACAAGCCGGTGATGATCGCCCCGGCGATGAATCACCAGATGTGGACGCATCCGGCGACGCAGCGCAATCTCGCCCGCCTTCAGGCAGACGGTGTCCGCGTCGTGGGCCCGGCGGCAGGCGATCTCGCCTGCGGCGAGACCGGCCCCGGGCGCATGGCCGATGTCGCCGACCTCGGCGATGCGGTGCGAGACTACCTCGCCGCACAGGCCGAGCGGCCGCGCGCGGGCCCTCGTCACCGCCGGGCCGACGCACGAGGCGATCGATCCGGTGCGCTACATCGCCAACCGCTCGTCGGGGCAACAAGGCTATGCCATCGCACAGGCGCTCGCCGAGCTCGGTGCCGAGACGATCCTCGTCAGCGGCCCGACAACGCTCGCCACGCCGCCCGGGGTGCGGCGCATCGATGTCGAGAGCGCCGAGGAAATGTGGGCCGCCGTCGCGCAGGCGCTGCCGGTCGATATCGCGGTCTGCGTCGCCGCCGTGGCCGACTGGCGTCCCGCGGAAAGTCGGGGTCAGAAGCTCAAGAAGGAAGGGGGCACGGCACCGGCCATCGAACTCGTCGAGACCCCCGATATCCTCGCCCGTCTCGCGGCGCGCGGAAAGGACCGCCCGGCGCTCGTCGTCGGCTTCGCGGCCGAGACCGAGAAGCTCGCGGAACATGCGGCCGAGAAGCGCGCGCGCAAGGGCTGCGACTGGATCCTGGCGAACGACGTCTCGGAAAAGGGCGCTGCCATGGGCGGCGCGGAGAATGCGGTGCTGCTCGTCACCGCGGCTGGCAGCGAGGCATGGGAACGGGCGCCGAAGATCGCGATCGCGCGCCGGCTCGCGGCCCGCATCGCGGCGCACTTCGCCGAAGGCGGCGGATGAGCGAGGCAGGCGCCCGCTGGGCCTTCGACGACACCGGCCCGGCGCCGGAGGGTTCCGGTTTTCGCATCCGCACGATCACGCTCGGGCTCCCCTTCCGCGGGCTCGACGATGCGGCCGCGCTCGATCGCGCCGCAACCTTCCTCCATGAGGCGCGCCGCCGCTTCGAGGATGCCGGCCATGCGGTGCAGACCCTGCGCGTGGCGATGCCGCCACTCCCGGCGCTTATCGGAGAGCGTGGCCATGCGCGCGCAATTCCGGCACTGGCGAAGCTCGAAGCCGCGGCCTCCGAGCGGGGCGTGCTGCTCGGCCTCGGACCGCTCGCCGTCTCGGATGCCACGGGCACCGATATCGCCGCCTTTGCCTGCGATCTCGCCGTCGCGACCGGAACCCTGTGCTTCAGCCTGCCCGTCGCCGATAAGCGGCAGGGGGCCTCGCCCGCGCGCGTCGCCGCGGCAGGCGCGATCATCGCCCGCATCGCACGGGCAACGCCCGGCGGCGCGGGCAATTTCCGCTTCGCCGCCACCGCCTGCTGCGGGCCCGGCATTCCCTTCTTCCCCGCCGCCTGGCACGAAGGCGCCGCCGCCTTCGCGCTCGGCATCGAAGGCCCGCCGCTGCTCGCCGCGGCGATCGCCGATGTCGATCATGCCGACGTCCCGGGACGGATCGCGTCCGCGCTCGAGGCGGCGCTCGCGCCTGTTGCGGAGATCGCCGGGTCGCTCGCCGCGGCGCGCGGTATCGCCTTTTGCGGCATCGACAGCTCGCCCGCGCCGCTGCTCGATGCCAGCATCGGTGTGGTGATCGAGCGGCTGTCGGGCACCCCCTTCGGCAGCGCCGGGACGCTTGCCGCCTGTGCCGCCATCACCGGCGGACTGCAGCGCCTCAGCCTTGCGACCTGCGGTTTCTCGGGCCTCATGCTGCCGCTCCTCGAGGATCCCGTTCTCGCGCGCCGCGCCGCCGAGGGGCGGTTCGGCGTCAACGAGCTGCTGCTCTATTCGAGCGTCTGCGGCACCGGGCTCGATACCGTGCCGCTCGCCGGCGACACACCGCCGGCCGCGATCGCGGCGCTGATCGGCGATCTGGCTGCCCTCGCCCTGCGCTACGACAAGCCGCTGGCGGCGCGGCTGCTGCCGGTTCCGGGAAAGGCGGCCGGCGAGCGCGTCGCCTTCGACATCCCCTTTCTCACCGACTCGGTGGCGCTCGCCATTCCCTGAACCCGCCCTTCGAGACGGCCCTTGCGGGCCTCCTCAGCGCGAACGGATATTGCTCAATCTCCGTTCGTCCTCAGCTTGTCGAAGGGCGAAGGGCGAAGGATGAACGGCAGGACGCGGTTCAATGCCGGAAATGGCGGATGCCGGTAAACACCATGGCGAGCCCGGCCGCGTCGGCGGCGGCGATGACCTCCTCGTCGCGGATCGAGCCGCCCGGCTGGATGACCGCGGTCGCGCCGGCCTCGGCGGCGGCGAGCAGGCCGTCGGCGAAGGGGAAGAAGGCATCCGAGGCGACCACCGAGCCTTCGGCGAAGGAGCTCCTGAGCCCCGCCGCCTCGGCCGCCTCGCGGGCCCGGATGGCGGCGATGCGCGCCGAATCGCGGCGGTTCATCTGGCCGGCGCCGACGCTCACCGTCATGCCGCCAC
>JBHHTO010000128.1:0-7000 GCA_046753425.1 Rhodothalassiaceae bacterium
CGTGCCCAAGGTCACCGCGCGCATCCGCACGCAGATGTCGGCGGCGCTCAGCCCGGACGATATCGACCGTGCGGTGGAGGCCTTCGGCCGCGTCGGCCGTGCGCTGGGGGTCATCTCATGACCGCCGCCGCACCGGCGCCGGGCAGCCCCATGCGCGCGCTCGTCAAGGCCGAGCCCGGCCCGGGCCTCGTCCTGCGCGAGGAGCCGGTGCCCGGGATCGGCGATGAGGACGTGCTCATCAAGGTTCGCCGCATGGCCATCTGCGGCACCGACGTGCATATCTGGAACTGGGACGACTGGGCGCAGAAGACGGTCCCCGCGCCGCTCATCGTCGGCCATGAATATTGCGGCGAGATCGTCGCCATGGGCGATCATGTGCGCCGCCTCGCGATCGGGCAACGGGTCTCGGGCGAGGGCCATATCGTCGGCTTCAAGAGCCGCATGAGCCGCGCCGGGCGCTTTCACCTCGACCCCGACACCAAGGGCGTCGGCGTCAATCTGCCGGGCGCCTTCGCCGAATATGTCCGCCTGCCGGCCTTCAATGCGGTGCCATTGCCCGACGACATTGACGACGAGATCGGCGCCATCCTCGACCCCACCGGCAATGCCGTGCACACCGCGCTTGCCTTTGACCTCATCGGCGAGGACGTGCTCATTACCGGTGCCGGCCCCATCGGCATCATCGCCGCCGCCGTCGCGCGCCATGTCGGAGCCCGCCATGTGGTGATTACCGATATCAACCCCTATCGCCTCGAGCTCGCGGCGCAGACCGCCGACGTCGTGCCCGTCAATGTCGCTGAGGAAGACCTGCGCGCGGTGATGGCGCGCCTCGGGATGAGCGAGGGCTTCGATGTCGGATTCGAGATGTCGGGCGTACCGGCGGCCTTCGAGCAGATGCTCGAGGTCATGGTCATGGGCGGCCGTATCGCCCTTTTGGGCCTGCCCGCGAAACCGGGCCTCGTCGACTGGCCGAAGATCATCCTGAAGGCCATCACCATCAAGGGGATTTATGGTCGGGAGATGTTCGAGACCTGGTACAAGATGATCGCGATGCTGCAATCGGGTCTCGACATCCGCCCGGTGATCACGCATCGCATGCCGATCACCGACTATGCAGAGGCCTTCCGGCTCATGCGCGAGGGGCGCTCGGGCAAGATCGTGCTCCACTGGCCGGATTGAGAATGGATACGGGCTGCCGGCCCCTGCTGTAACATCTCTCCCGGCGCCGCGTCCTTCCTATGAGACGCCAGGGCGTGGAAGCGCCGTTGCATGATGGCGGCCTTGCCCCCCGGCAGGCCCGGGTTTCTCGGCGAGCCCGCACGAACGGACGTGCGACAGGAGGGAGATCGGACGAATGGACGCGCCGCACAAGCCAGATCGCGCCGCAGGCACCGACGCCGGAGCCAAGCTCGCCCGCCTGCGCCTCGGCATCCGCGACATGCACTGTGCCTCCTGCGTGCATCACATAGAGGAGGCGCTCACGCGCACGCCCGGCGTGACGAGCGCCAGCGTGAGCCTGACCGCCAATGCCGCCGAGGTCGAGTTTGATCCCTCACTGGCCGACCATGCAGCTATCGCCGGGGCCATCGAGAGCGCCGGTTACACGCCGGTCGCGATGGGCGACGAAGGGGCGGGCGATGAGGCGATCGAGGCCGAGCAGGCGCGCGAATACCGTACGTTGATGCGGAAATTCTGGTTCGCCGCTGCGCTGTCGGTGCCGATCATGGTCTTCAGCTATCCCGACCTGATCCCGGGCCTTGGCGCGTGGATGCCCGCGGGCAGCGAAACCCGGCGCATCGTCTGGGCGCTGCTCGGCGTGCTCACGCTGCCGGTTCTCCTGTGGTCGGGCTCGCAATTCTATGTCGGCATGTGGCAGGCGCTCAAACACCGTTCGGCGAACATGCACACGCTGATCGCCATCGGTATCACCGCCGCCTATCTTTATTCCGCGGTCGCCGTCGCCTTTCCCCAATGGTTTCCGACGACGGCGCTCGCCGAGGTCTTCTGGGACGTCTCGGCGGTCGTCGTCGCCCTCGTCGTGCTCGGCATGGCACTCGAGGTGAAGGCCAAGGGCCGGACCTCGGAAGCGATCAGGAAGCTGATGCACCTGCAGCCGAAAACGGCGCGGGTCGTCCGCGACGGAAAGGAAATCGACGTCGCGGTCGACGAGGTGGTGGTCGGCGACATCGTGGTCGTGCGTCCGGGCGAGAAGGTGCCCGTCGACGGCGAGGTCGTCGAGGGGACGAGCACCGTCGATGAGTCGATGATCACCGGTGAATCGATGCCGATCGAGAAACGGGTCGGCGACGAGGTCATCGGCGGCACTATCAACAGGACCGGTAGCTTCCGCTTCCGCGCCACGCGGGTCGGCAAGGACACCGCGCTCGCCAACATCATCCGCATGGTGAAGGACGCGCAGAGCTCGAAGGCCCCGATCCAGCGCATCGTCGATGTCGTCGCCGGCTATTTCGTGCCGGCGGTGATGATCCTCGCGACCATCGCCTTCGTCGCCTGGTACATCTTCGGTCCCGAACCGCGGATCATCTACGCCACCATCGTCTTCGTCACCACGCTGATCATCGCCTGCCCTTGCGCGCTCGGGCTCGCGACGCCGACCTCGCTCACCGTCGGCATCGGCAAGGCGGCGGAGTCCGGCATCCTCATCCGCTCGGGCGACGCCCTGCAGACCGCGGAAAAGCTCAACGCCATCATCCTCGACAAGACCGGCACCATCACCCGCGGCGAACCGGCGCTCACCGATGTCATCGCCGCAGAGGGCCACAGCGAGGACGCGGTGCTGCGTCTTGCCGCCTCGCTCGAGCGCGGCTCCGAGCATCCGCTCGGCGAAGCCATCGTAAAGGGCGCGGCGGCGAAAGAGATCGCGCTCGCCGCGTGCGCGGACTTTGCCGCCATCCCAGGCCACGGGGTCTCGGGGCGGATCGACGGCAAGATGGTTCTCCTTGGCAATGCCAGGCTGATGCGCGAGCGCGACGTCGACATCGCGGCGCTGACAGGCGCGTGGGAACGCCTCGCGGAGGAAGGCAAGACACCGATGTATGTCGCCATCGACGGCACTGCCGCCGGATTGGTGGCCGTCGCCGACACGGTGAAGCCGGACTCCGCCCCGGCGATCGCCGAGCTCAAGCAGATGGGGATCGAGGTGGTGATGATCACCGGCGACAATGCGCGCACGGCGAACGCCATCGCACGCCAGGTGGGCGTCGACCGGGTGCTTGCCGAGGTGCTGCCCGACCAGAAGGCCCACGAGGTGCAGAAGCTGCAGCTCGAGGGCAAGACGGTCGGCATGGTCGGCGACGGCATCAACGACGCCCCGGCGCTGGCGCAGGCGGATGTCGGCTTCGCCATCGGCACCGGCACCGACGTCGCCATCGAGGCGAGCGATATCACGCTCATCAGGGGCAGCTTATGGGGTGTCGTCACGGCGATCGAGATCAGCCGTGCCACGATGCGCAATGTGCGCCAGAATCTGCTCGGCGCCTTCGGCTACAACACGCTCGGCATCCCCATTGCCATGGGCGTGCTCTATCCCTTCACCGGGCTGCTGCTCAGCCCGCTCATCGCCGCTGCCGCCATGGCATTCTCCTCGGTGACGGTGGTCACCAACGCCAATCGTCTGCGTTTCTTCACGCCCGGGAGGGCCCGGCCATGACACCGGATCGCTGGATCGTTCTTATCCTCGGGATCGCGCTTGTCGCCTTCATCATCTGGTTCTTCTGGCTCAAGCGCGCGCGCGGCGTGCGCGCGGCGGAGACCGCAAGCGGCTTTCAGGAGGCGATGATCCTGGTCCGGGGCGGCTACACGCCCGACACCATCATCGTGCGTCACGGCAAGCCGGTGCGGCTCAGATTCCGCCGCGAGGAGACGTCGCCCTGCTCAGAGAAGGTCGTCTTCGCTGATTTCGGCAAGAGCGCGGAGTTGCCCGAAGGCCAGATCGTGCCGGTCGAGTTCCTCCCCGAGAAGCCCGGCGCGTACGAATTCACCTGCGGCATGGGCATGCTGCGCGGCAAGCTCATCGTGGAGTGAAGTGCAACAGCGGGATCGCGAGGGGGCGACCCCACCTTCGCAAAGCGGCAGCTTTTCCTGAGGCCCGAAACACGCAAAATCCTCAGCGGCAACGCTTCGTGCTGGCCGTCACGGGGCCGATAATGCCAGACTGTGCGGCAAAGGGACACGAGATCGATGCGGCTTTCCGACTGCACCAATATCGCCGATCTGCGGCGCCTCGCGAAACGGCGGTTGCCGGCGCCGGTCTTCGGCTATCTCGAGGGCGGTGCCGATGATGAATGGACGCGCGCCAACAATTCCCGTGCCTTCGATCGCTATGAGCTCGTCACCGAGGTGCTTGCCGATATCGCCGCGATCGACATGAAGACAACGCTCCTCGGGCGCGAGGTGGCGGCGCCTCTCCTCCTCTCCCCGACCGGCATGTCGCGCCTCTTTCATCACGGAAAGGAGCTCGCTGTCGCGCGTGCCGCGGCGCGCGCCGGGCTCTTCTACACGCTGTCCACCGTCGCCACGGCGAGCATGGAGGAGGTGGCCGCGGCAAGCGCTGGCCCGAAGATATTCCAGGTCTATGTCTTCAAGGACCGCGGGCTGACGCGCGAACTCGTCACCCGTGCGAAGGCCGCCGGCTATGACGCGCTCTGCCTCACCGTCGACACGCCGGTGGCGGGCAACCGGGAACGTGATCTGAAATCTGGCCTCGCCCTGCCGCCGCGGCTCACGCCCGCCTCCATCGCCGCCTTCGCACGCCACCCGATGTGGGTCGCGCGGGCGCTCGCCGGCCGCGATTTCGCCCTCGCCAATGTCACGCACCATGCCGCCGCGGCGCCCGGCGCGGCGACGTCGGTGGCGGCCTATGTCCATGCCCAGTTCGACCGCAGCCTCACCTGGGCGGACGCCGAATGGCTCGCCGGCGAATGGGGCGGCCCGCTCGTCATCAAGGGCATCCTTGCGCCCGAGGATGCGCGCGAGGCGGCGCGGGTCGGGGCCAAAGCCGTGATGATCTCCAATCATGGCGGCCGCCAGCTCGATGGCACAGCGGCGCCGATCGACCAGCTCCGCCCCATCCGCGACGCGGTGGGGGACGATCTCGCGCTCATCGTCGACGGCGGCATCCGCCGCGGTACGCATGTCGTCAAGGCCCTTGCGCTCGGTGCCGATGCCTGTTCGATCGGCCGTCCCTATCTCTACGGGCTCGCGGCGGCTGGCGAGACCGGGGTCGCGCGGGCATTGACGCTGCTGCTTGCGGAGATCGAGCGCGACATGACGCTGCTCGGCACCCGCTCGATCGAGCGCATCACGCGCCGCCACGTGCAGTGCCGCACCCACCCCGATCCGCAGGGCTGAGGAAAGGAGACCCGATGCGCGCAGCCGATGTCCTGGTCGAAACCCTGATCGCGCAGGGCGTCGATCTCTGCTTCACCAATCCGGGCACGACCGAGATGCATCTCGTCGCCGCGCTCGATCGCCATCCCGCCATGCGCTCCGTGCTGTGCCTCTTCGAGGGCGTCGCGACCGGGGCGGCGGACGGCTATGCGCGCATCGCCGGCAAGCCGGCGGCGACGCTGCTCCATCTCGGTCCCGGGCTCGCCAACGGGCTGGCCAATCTTCACAACGCGCGCCGCGCGCACAGCCCGCTGGTCAATATCATCGGTGACCATGCCCGTGCGCACCGGCCGCTCGACCCGCCGCTTGCAAGCGACATCGCCGGAATGGCCGCTCCGGTCTCGCGCTGGGTGGAGACCGTGGCGGCTCCGGACGAGGCCGCGGAAAAGGCGGTCGCGGCAGTGCGCGCCGCCTATGGCCCGCCCGCCGGTGTCGCGAGCCTCATCCTGCCCGCCGACTGCGCCTGGGAGGAGGTGGCATCGCCGCCCCTCGACAAGCAGGAGCTGCCCGGCCTCGAGCCGGTATCGGAGAGCGCCATCGCCGCCGCGGCAGAGGCATTCCGGACGGCGACCGCCCCGGTGCTCTTTCTCGGCGGACCGGCGCTCAGTGAGACCGGCCTCAAGGCCGCCGGACGCATCACCGCAGCGACGGGCGCACGCCTCGTGATGGAGACCTTCCCCGCCCGCGTCGCCCGCGGGGCCGGGCGGGTAAGCGCGGTCCGGCTCAACTATTTCGCCGAGGGAGCGGCCGGCGATCTCAGGGGGGCGGATCTCATGCTGCTCGCCGGGGCACGCGCGCCGATCAGCTTCTTCGCCTATCCGGGCAAGCCGGCAAGCTTTGTCCCCGACGGCGCGAAACTGCACGAATTCGGCACCGTCGCCGACGATCTCGCGCCGGCACTTGGCGCCCTCGCCGACGCCCTCGGCGCGCCGGCCGATCCGCCCCTCGCACCGCGCGCCACAGCGCCGGCGATCGGCAATCCGGAAGCGAAGCTCAATGCGGCGCAGGTGGGCCTCTCGCTGCTGCGGCATCTCAAGGATGGCGCGATCATCTGCGACGATTCGACGACCTCGGGGCTTGGTGTCTATAGCTGGCTCGAGAACGGCCCCGATCATGACTGGCTGTGCCTCACCGGTGGCGCCATCGGGCTTGGCATGCCGCTCGCCGTCGGTGCCGCGCTCGCCGCCCCCGATCGCCCGGTGATCTCGCTCAATGGCGACGGCGCCGCCGCCTACACGCTGCAAGCCTTGTGGACACAGGCGCGCGAGGGGCAGAAGATCGTCAATATCGTCTTCGCCAACAACAGCTATCTCATCCTCAATGTCGAGCTTGCCAAGCTCGGCGACGGTCCGCCCGGCGCCATCGCGCGTCGCATGCTCTCGCTCGACGCGCCGCGGCTCGACTGGGTGAAACTGGCGCAAGGGTTCGGCCTAGAGGCGACCCGCGCCACCACCGTCGGCACCTTCGACGCCGCGCTCGAAGCCGCGCTCGAAGCCGACGGCCCGCAGCTCATCGTCGCCGGGATCTAGGGAGTCCAAGGCGCCCGGGGCTGGGTGCGCGTACGCCAGGAGCCATAGAGCGGGTTGGGGAT
>JBHHTO010000129.1:0-6970 GCA_046753425.1 Rhodothalassiaceae bacterium
GCCGCTTCGATTTCGACGAGGGCAGTCTGGTCTTTGCCGGCGACGAGCGGCTCGATCCCCTCGCCCATCTCGTCGCCCGCGAGATGGCCGAGGGACTCGCGGTCACGCTCACCGTCGACGGTCCGCTGTCACACCCGGACATCCGCCTCAGTTCCTCGCCCGCCCTGCCCGAGGACGAGATCGTCGCGCGGCTGCTTTTCGGTGCATCGGTCTCCTCCCTGACACCAGTGGAAGCGCTCCAGCTCGCCTCGGCACTGGCCGGCCTCGCCGGCGGCAGCACCTTCGACATCGTCGGCAACACGCGCAGCCTGCTCGGTCTCGACCGCCTCAGCCTCGCGCCGGGCGACGAAACTACGGCGGCACCCCGAATCACCGGCGGCAAATATCTGAGTGACAAGGTCTATCTGGAGATTGCCACGGACACCGGAACGGGCACCTCGGAAGGCCGCCTCGAATGGTCGCTGACGCGCCATCTCGGTCTCTCGGCACGCGTCCGCTCCGACCAGGAAAGTGCGGTCCGCCTTCGCTGGTCGTGGAGCTATTGAGCGGCGGACGGGTGCATCCCGGGCTTTCGCGGGCGACCGTCCCGCTTTATGCTCCTTCCGGGCGAGGAGGGAGCAGCAACTGATGGTCGAGCGGCCGCCTATCGTCATGATTCACGGCATGTGGACGCGCGGCCGATGCTTCGATCGCCTGCGCGCCCGGTTCGAGGCGCGGGGCCATCGCGTCCTCACGCCGACCCTGCCCTTTCATGATATCGGGCCCGATGACCCGCCGCCGCCGGGGATCGGCACTGCGTCGCTCATTGACTATACCGACGCCCTCGAGGAAGAGATCCTCGCCTTCGACCGCGATGCCATACTGATCGGCCATTCGATGGGCGGCTTGCTCGCGCAGAAGCTGGCGGCCCGCGGCCTCGGTTCGGCGCTGGTCTGTCTTGCCCCGGCCCCGTCGGCCGGCATGTTTCCCCTGCTGCCGAGCGTGACAAAAGCCTTTTTCAAGACAATCCGCAAATTCGACTTCTGGCGCCAGCCGGTCAAGGGGAGCTGGGAGATGGCACGCTGGGCCATCTTCAATGGCGGCGTGCCTGAGGCCGAGGCGCGGAGCGAATTCGCGCAGCAGGTCTGGGAGTCGGGCCGCGTCCTGTTCGAATTCGGCTTCTGGTATCTCGATGGTGAACGGGCAGCGGCGGTCAATCGCGATCGCATCCGCATGCCGGTGCTGATCGTGGTCGGTGCCGAGGACCGCATCACCCCGGTCGCGTGGGCACGCAGTGCGGCACGGCGATTCGAGGGACGCGCCCGTTATCAGGAGTATCCGGGTTTCGGCCACTGGCTCATCGGCGAGCCGGCACTGCCGATGGTGGCCGCCCGCATCGAGCGCTTTCTCGCCACCGGTCTCTGAGGAGCCCTGTCCCCGGTTTCTCAGTCCCGGCGCCGCAGCCGCCTGCGCGCGAGCCCGCCACCGAGGAGCCCGAGCCCCATCAGTGCCAGCGTCGAAGGCAGCGGCATTGGCACCGGCGTGTCCGGGAAGCTCACGAATTCGAAAGAACCGAAGGTGCCCTGGAACTTCACTGGAAAGGCGAGAAGGCGCAGATGCGGATCGCCGTCATCGCCGTCGAAGTCGCCCGAAAGCGGTACCAGGGAGAGGCTGAGGCTGTCGGATTGGCCGGCAGCGAGCCCATCATTCACGCCGCCGCCGGAGCAGCCATTGGCGGCAAAGATGCAGACCTCGATCTGCTTGCAGCCGCCGGGAAAGGTCTGCTGCGGCCCGGAGCCATCCCCGAGCGCGTCGAAGATCGCGCCGGCATCGGTGATGCTGGCACTCACATCGGGCTCGGCAGCAAAACCGAAGGAGAGGATGCTCGCGATGATGCCGGGATTGACGATTGTCGTGTTGCTGATGCTCACATTGCGCTTCAGCTCATTGCGGTCGAAATGCCTGATCTCGAAGAGCGCCTCGGCCTCAAGATCGATCGCGAGCCCGTCGACCAGCGCCGCCGGCAGCAGCCAGTCCGCCGTGAGGGAGCGATCGGCGACGGCCTCCGTACCGTCGAACGCACCGTCGATCTGGACGAAGGGGATGGAGGTGAATGCGACCGGTGATCCCACGGTCTGGCCGGCTGGCAGGGGCTGGAAGCCCTGGCTCACGAGCCCGGCCCGCACGGGCCCGTCGCCGCCATCGCAGCGAGAAGCAGTGCGCCCGCGATCCCGTACCGCAGATGTCGCCTGGACAATGTTCCCTGTTCGCGTTTCATCCTGTCACCCGCTTGCCATGCTGCAAGCACTGTTCCCCAGAATCGCATCGCCTCGCCCGACATCCCTTTCCCGCTCCACCCTGGCACCGCGCGCACGCCATCGGAATTCGGACCGAACCGGCTCTTCCCCATCTTTACAGACAATTGCTCGGCAATTCTCGTGCCGGTATCCGAGAATCCCCGGACTCCCAAGGCGCGCACCGGACTCCTGCAACAAGCCGGAGAGGCCACCAATCCTATCTGTAAAATTCCGCGACAGGCCAATCGCGCGCCACAGGGCCGAAAAAACCGCAATCTTTGGTGCAGAATACGCGGACCGGGCGCAGCGCACTCGTGATTTCGTCAATAATTACAGCTTCTTGGCGATCCGTCACCGGGCCACAACAGGTGCATTGGAGCCGCCCGGCCCTCTGACGGTGAACCGTAAAGGCTGGCGACAGGTGGGGGCGATTCCGGCCTTTCACAATTTCTAAGCTTTTTCGTGCTCGAATGGGCGCCTTCGACGAGAAAGCGGGGTCGTGATGTCGACAGCTCGGGTTCTTGCCCTCGGATTTCTTTCGAGCGCCGCCGGCGCGCTCGCTCTTGCGCTTGTGCTCGCGGCGACGATGGGCGTGGATGCTTCCTGGCCTGCCAGCCTGGCAGGCGCCGTCCTCGGCTCGGCGATCGGCTGGACGCTCGTCCATCAGCAGCCGCGACGCGACTGATTCCGGCGCATCCACGCGAAAAGCCCAAAAAGCCCGGTGGCAAACACAAGCCGCGCATCGGGCTCGGGAACGACAGCCAGCGTCGCCGCGACCGACTCGCTCGTATTGCGCAGACGGTGGCCGACAAAGGCCCCGGCGTCCGCCCCGAGCCGCAGCCTGAGATAGAGCGGACCACTCCGAACCGGGATCGCAAGGCCGACCAGCTGCCGTGCGCTGTCGGCCGCCTCGACCCCCGGGTCGCTCGCGCTCCTGACCGCAAGAAGGGGCGTGCCGAGAGCGTCGAAGATGTCGAGCGACTCGCGAAATCCGGTTGGATCCGCGACCCCGGCGAGATCGAGATCGGCAAATTCGATGGCAAGACGGCCATGGCCCGCTCGCGGTGCATCGAAGCGCAGCCAGAGATCGATGGCGCCGCCGTGGTCCGCTCCCCGCGGCGTCGCGACGCTCGATGCCAGCCCGACGCCGCCGACGCCGAAGACCCCCGCCACGCCCCCGGTATAGGGAATATAGACGTCGAAGAACCCGCTCGCGGGATCGGTCGCCGCGACCGGCGTGGCGCCACCGGGGCCTGCGACAGGAACGCCGATGAAAACCGGCGTCGCCGTCGCGGGCGCGGCCAGAAGGGAAAGCCCGGCGAACAGACAAAGAATTATTCGCATGATGACACCCCCGCACCGATCGACAGCCGAGTCGCGCGGCGCAATTCGCGTAGAAACGGCCCCGAATTCCGCCGGCAAAACATCCGGCCTTTATCTCGATCAATTGTTTCCGGTATTTCTTTTCAAAGTGTAAATTTTTCCGACGCGGCCTGTATCAAATCAGGACAATCCCGAGGAACGGCCGCGGCAAATCCGCGCGACGGCGCGTGCGGGAGCGGGTTGAACCCCTACGGATTCAGAAAACCAGAAGAAGCAGCGCAAGCACGACCACCCAACCGAGGACACTGGCAAGAATCCACAGCAAGGCCGCATGGCGCCCCGACATTTGCGCAGGTGGCCTCTTGCCTTGCCGCTTGTCGTCCCTGTCCACGACGCTCTCCGCCAATGGTGCCCGCACCCCCCTTGTTGACCTGCCCCCCCAAACCGGCGGGACCCGCCAAGGCTTGCCTGCATCCAATCCCATGCACGAATCATGCCGCTTCCGGAGCGGCCAATACAGCTGGCCGGGCACCTGAAATTCAGGTATAATCTTTTGTGAAATTCTGGGCACAATGTGACACCGTTTAGCGACGGGGTGGAATCATGCCTCTCGGGGGCATCCTTTGTGGCGGGGCCGCCAGTTCGGCGGTCGGCGCCATCGTCTTCGCGGTCATCGGCCGCGCCATCGACCCCTCCCCCTCGACCATTCTTCTCGCCAGCCTCGCAGGTGCGGCCGTGGGCAGCGTCGTGGGCTGGTGCGTGGCACGTCTTTGCGTCTCGCTCGATATCATTGGACCGCCACGGTCGACCCTGATGCAATAGCCGGCCGGCAGCTGTCACCACTACTGGACAGTGCGCCAGAAATATGCGTCATGACCGCCGCGGCGGGACCGTTTCCTTGCGCCACCTGCCGCACAAAGGCGAGGACAGGCGTGATCACCCCGGCCCGGCCGCGATCGCGCAGGAGAAGGTGATAGCCTTCGGGAAAGCGGCAGACCGCAGCCGCAGGAGGCAGGCGCGCGACGAGTGCCTGCATCGCATGGGCAGGCACGATCTCGTCGCGGTCTCCGATCAGCACCAGCGCCGGCACGCGCAGGTCGGGCGCCGCCTCGAGCGCCGCCTGCATGAGGTCGACGAGCCCATAGATGGCATCGACGCGGGTTTCCTTGATCACCAGCGGATCGCGCCCCATGGCGCGCAGGGCATCGATATTGTCCGAGGCCACGCGGCCGAGGCCGCGGCCGCTGAGGCGCCAGCCGGGGGCAATATGGGCGACGGTCCACAATGTGAAACGATAGAAGGGATTGAGCTCGGACCAGCCCCAGGTCGCCGGCGACGCGAGGATCACGCCGCGGACGAGCCCCGTCGATTCCGGGCTTGCGGCGGCGAGAAGCGCGACCGCGGCGCCCATGCTCTCGCCGAGCAGGAAGACCGGACAACCGGGAAAGCGCGTGCGCGAGCCGCACCATGTTGAGCGCGTCGGCCGCCAGCCGCTCGCCGCCGGCCCAGCGACCGGCGCCCGGGCTGGCGCCGAAGCCGCGCTGGTCATAGGCGATCACCGCAACCCCTCGTGCCGCGAGAAGCGGCGCCGCGAGGTCGAAGGCGGCGCGATAGTCATTGAATCCGTGCAGTGCCACGATCACCGCGCGCGGCTGCGCCGCCTGCCAGATGCGGAGAGGAAGCACCGTGCCGTCACCGCTATGGAACCCGTCGAGGGAAAGCCTCGGCGGTTCGTAACCGGGCGCATGCGGTGGCTCGAGCCGGTGCGGGGCGCAGCCGGCAAGAAGAAGCAGCAGGATCAAGGTCAGCGCAGCGGCGCGGGCGCACGACATGGCACTCACTCCTGCCCCAGGATGGCCGCGACGCGGAGCCGAATCTCGGGCACCACCTCGGCCTCGAACCAGGGGTTGCGACGCAACCAGAGAAGATTGCGCGGGCTCGGATGCGGCAGTGGCAGATGGTACGGCAGATAGTCGCGCCAGTGGCGCACGGTCTCGGCAAGCGTGTGATGGACGCGACCGCCGAGATGCCAGTCCTGCGCATAACGGCCAATAACGAGAATGAGGCGCTGCGGCGGCAGGCGCGCGAACAGCCGCTCGTGCCACAGGGCCGCACATTCCGGGCGCGGCGGCAGGTCGCCGCCGCGCGGATCGGTGCCCGGATAGCAGAATCCCATTGGCACGATATTCACGCGTGCCGGGTTGTAGAAGGTCGCGCGGTCGATACCGAGCCAGTCGCGCAGGCGGTCGCCCGAGGGGTCATTGAAAGGAAGGCCGGTTTCATGCACGCGCCGCCCCGGCGCCTGCGCGGCGATCAGCAGACGGGCCGTCGCCGAGGCCTGCAGGACCGGCCGTGGTTCGTGCGGAAGGACCGCAGAACAGGCCCGGCAGGCGCGAATCTCGGCGAGCAGGCCGGAAAGCCGCGCCCTTCGGTCGCCCCGCGCTGCAATTGAATTCGCCATGGCATCCGTTAATCTATGCCGCGATGAGCGGAACGTCATCCCCAGAGCCGGCCCTCTCCTCGACAGGCGCTGCAAGAAGGGCGCGCGAAGGCGCGCCCCCGGCAGCGGCCATTCGCGAGCGATTCCTCGCCGTCCGCCGTCGCTCGGTGGCGCTTGCGGCGCCGCTGTCGCCGGAGGACGCACAGGTGCAGTCGATGCCCGACGTCAGCCCGACGAAATGGCATCTTGCGCACACGACCTGGTTCTTCGAGACCTTCCTGCTTGCCGAACACGACCCCGGCTACAGCCTTTTCGATCCCGGTTTCGGCTATCTCTTCAACAGCTATTACGAGGCGCTCGGCGATCGCCATCCGCGCCCCTGCCGCGGCCTTGTGACGCGACCCTCCCTCGAACATGTGCGCGAATACCGGCGCGTGGTCGACGAACGCCTCTTCACCTGCCTCGACGCGTTTGCCGCACGCGACGACTGGCCGCAGCTCGCCGCCCTTGTCGATCTCGGCTGCCATCACGAGGAGCAGCATCAGGAACTGCTGCTCACCGACATCAAGCATGTGCTGGCGCAGAACCCCCTCGCCCCCGCCTATCACGATGCGCCGGCGGCGGAGGAACGCCGGGCGCCGGAGCGCGCCTGGCACGCCTTTGAGGAGGGCGTGTACGACATCGGCCATGCGGGCGACGGCTTTGCCTATGACAATGAGACGCCACGCCACCGCCGCTACGTCCACGGCTTCGCGCTCGCCTCGCGGCTGGTGACCAATGGCGAATACCGCGAATTCATCGCCGATGGCGGCTATCAGCGACCGGAGCTCTGGTTGAGCGACGGCTGGGGGACGATTCAGGAAGAGGGATGGCAGGCACCGCTTTATTGGGAGCGGAGGCAAGGGACCTGGTGGCACATGAGCCTCTATGG
>JBHHTO010000130.1:0-6964 GCA_046753425.1 Rhodothalassiaceae bacterium
ATGCAGCTTCTTCGTGGTCAGCACGGGGAAGCCGCGGCCGAGATCGAAGCGCATCTGGTGGCCGAACAGGCTGAGCGTGCCCGTACCGGTGCGGTCCTCCTTGCGCACGCCCTCGTGGCGCACCCGTCTCAGCAGATCCAGATAGGCGTCCATATCCCGCCGCTCCACTCGTCGGCCGCGTCGCCTTGCGACCGTTCACACCCGTGTGAGGATGGCCCGAACCGTTCCAGTTTTAATATCCTTTTAACTCTGGCGCGCGATAGTCCGGCCATCAACCCGTGCATCTTTTCACTTCGCGATTGGGGGGCTCTATGAGCGAGGCAGACGCGCTTGTCATCCAGAAAACCGGAATCCTGGATGAGCTCAGCGACATCACATACAAGCTGGAAATGCAGGACCGCATCAACGGTTTTGCCGATGGCGGAGCCCTGCAAAAGCGGCTGGCGCCCTTGTGGCCGATCCTGGCGCCGCATTTCCCGTCCATCATCGACGATTTCTTCGCCCGCCTGCTCGAGACCGACAAGGCGCGGGCGGCGATCGACAGCTCGAAGCTCGAGGCCTACAAGGTGCGGCAGATCGAGTTCTGGCATCATCTCTTTACCGCCAGCATGGACCGCCGCTGGGGCCAGGTGATCTCCGAGCGCGGCGCGTTCATGCACCGCATCGGGCTCGAGCCGCGCTACTATCTGCCTGCCTATGCGGTGATCTTCGATCGCGCGCTCGCGCATGTGGCGGAAGCCCTCGCCGGCGAGCCGGCACGGCTGGTCGACGCCGTCGTCGCCATCAACCGTCTGAACTTCCTGGTCAATGAAATCATGGCGGCGACGCATCATGAAATGGTGCGCGAGGAGGCGGCGGAGGTCCTCAGCGCGCATGGCAAGCGTTTCGAATCGGAAGTCGTGGCGACGCTCAAGAGCGCCGCCGATTCGGTCCAGCATATGCAGCAGCTTGCCGAGCGCGTGGGTGCAGCCATCGAGGCCATGAGCGACAACAGCACCTCGGTCGCCAATGCCGCCGACCAAAGCGCCGACAATGTGCGCACCGCCGCCGCCGCGGCGGAAGAGCTCGCCGCCTCGGTGCAGCAGCTCAATGACCAGATGAAGCGCACGACCAAGGCATCCAGCGACGCGCTGTCGGATGCCGAGGCGGCCGGTCAGGTGATCGGGCATCTCGCCGACTTCTCGGAGAAGATCGGCCATGTCATCAAGCTCATCGACGACATCGCCGGCCAGACCAATCTGCTCGCGCTCAATGCGACGATCGAGGCCGCACGTGCGGGCGAGGCGGGGCGCGGCTTCGCGGTGGTCGCCAACGAGGTGAAGGCGCTCGCCGGCCAGACGGCACAGGCGACGAAGGAGATCACGACCCAGATCGAGGCGGTTCAGGAAACCACCCGCAGGATGGTCGACGCCAACAAGCGCGTTCGCGGCTCGATCGGCAATGTCACCTCGATCGCCGAGGAGATCGCCTCGATGCTCGAGGAGCAGGCGCAGGCGATCAGCGAGATCACCCGCGCCGTCACCGAGGCGGCCAATCGCTCGGGCGAGGTCTCCACGACGATTGCCGAAGTCTCGTCGTCGGCCGGCGACATCGGCAACTCGATGGGCGAGGTGCGGAACATGGCGGGGCAGGTCTTTGGTCTGACCGAGACCCTCTCGACGAAGGTCGACGAGTTCCTGACCGCGATCCGCGCCAACGGCGAGTAGCGGAGACATCGTCCACCTCCGGGCGGCGGGCTTTGCGGAGATGAATGCCGGGCGTGCGGTGCCGGAGCGCCGCACGCCTTTTCTCATGCCGATTCGCTCACAAGCCGGCCGTACCGCGTCTCGAAATAGCCGGGCGCGGCGAAGCGTTCGGCGAAGAAGTCGATAAAGGCGCGCACTTTTGCCGAAAGGTGCCGGTTGGGTGCATAGACCGCCTGCACCGGGATCGGCGCCGGACGAAAGGCCGGCAGGACCTCGACGAGCGTACCGCGCGCGATCTCGTCGTCGAGGATGAAGGCCGGCAGGCGGGCGATGCCGAGCCCGCCGATGGCGGCCGCCTTGATGGCCTCGCCATTGTTCGCCACCAGTGGCCCGGACACCTTGACCCGTCGCGCCGTCTCGCCCGTTCCCGCCAGCCACTCCCGGCCGCTCCCCCGACCGCGATAGAGAAGGCAGGCATGTTCGGCCAGATCCCCGGGGCGCGACGGCGTCCCGCACCGGCGCAGATAGCCGGGCGCGGCCACGAAAAGAACCGGGACATTGGCGAGGCGGCGCGCGATCAGGGTGGAATCCTCGAGCTCGCCGATGCGGACCGCGAGATCATAGCCTTCCTCGACCAGATCGACGAAGCGGTCATTGAGCTCGAGATCGACCGCGAGTTTCGGGTGCAGGGCATGGAACTCCGGCAGCGCCGGCGCGATGTGCCGGATCGCGAAGCTGAGGGCGCAATTGAGGCGCAGGGTGCCGCGCGGCTCGGCGCGCAGCGTCGACACGGCGCTGTCGGCTTCCTCGAGGTCCTCGAGGATGCGGACCGCCCGATCGAGATAGGCGCGGCCTTCCTCGGTCAGGCTCACCTGTCGTGTGGTGCGATAGAGGAGCCGCGCACCGAGATGGCTCTCGAGCGCCGCGACATGCTTGGAGACCGCCGACTTCGACATGCCGAGCAGCTCCGCCGCCCGCGAGAAACTGCCCCCTTCGGCGACACGTGCGAAGACCCGCAAGGCCGTCAGCTGATCCATCGCCTTCCTCCCTCCGGCCCGAAGAGCGGGGCCAGAATAGCCCCGATTCATGCACAAGATGGTTACGCGCTTGCGGATTGTCATTCCATCCGGGAAAAACCGAAAATGCCCCTGGCGTCAGATCGCCCCTTTTACCGGGCCTCGACTGCGCCTATATTCGGAGGTGCCGGGCAACCGGCTATGGCAGTAAACGGCACGTGCAATAGGCACGGCGGACCCGGGGGCAGTACCCGGCGCCTCCACCAGAAGGGCTCGCGCGGCGGGCGGGAGTCCTTCTCATGGGGGCGAACCAGGATCGACGCGTGCTGAAAGACGTTGCCTTCTGCCCGGCATGGTACCGCCGTAATGGACCACCCTTACAAATGCCAATGACAATGAGGCATTTGCCCTTGCCGCGTAATCACGGCCTCACGGCCAAGGTTACAAGGTAACGGGCACGGTTTTCAGGGGTGCACCGGGTAACAGAAGCATTCCCGCGGCTCGGAGGGCGCCGGGCACCAGAAGCCCTCCACCTCCATCGCCACGAACACCGGTTCCCGACTCAGGCGGTTGATGCCTCTGGCGGGATAGACGGTGCTGCGGGCCGGCTCGCGGCCGGCGGCGAAACATGTGCCGCCCGCGCGGCCACGAGCAGCGGCCGGCGGCGTTCGGCCTTCTCGACGATCCGGACCGGGGGGAAGCGCAGGGTCGCGACCGTCCCCTTGGCGGGTGTGCTTTCCAGCGTCAGGGTCGCCCCGTGCATTTCGGCCAGGGACCGCGTCATCGCGAGCCCGAAACCGAGACCGGACTCGCTCCGCGTATAGCTGCTGCCATTCACGGAAAAGGGCTGCATCGCCTGCGCGAGACGGCCGGGCTCAATCCCCGGACCATCGTCCTCGACGCGGATCAAAAGCCCGCCCGTATCATCGCGGGCCGTGGCCACCACCACGTGCCCGCCGGCGCGATGGTAGCGGATGGCATTGCCGACCAGGTGCGTGAGCATCTGGCGCAGGGCCGCCATGTCGGCGAGCAGGCCCGGTGATCGCGACGGCAACCGCACCTCGAGGGCGACGCCTTTCTCTGCAGCCGAACCGGCAAACTCGCACTGGATTGCGGCGCACAGGGTACGCAGGTCGATCACCTCCTCGGACAGGGTCACCTCGCCGGTCTCGGCGCTGACATATTCGAGGATCGAGTCGAAATGCGCGAGCAGGGTCTGGCCCGAGCGGTGGATATCCTCCGCATAGGCCGCGTAGCAGTCCGGAACGCCCTTGCCGAGGCTGTCATTGCGGATCAGCTCGGCAAAGCCGAGAATAGCATTGAGCGGCGTCCTCAGCTCGTGGCTCATGCCAGCGAGGAGATTCGTCTTTGTCTGGTCCGCCACATGCGCCTGCTTGAGTGCGTGCTCAAGCGATTTCGCAAGCCGGCAGTTCTCCGCCAGTTGCCGCGCATTTTCGCGTGCCCGCCGCCAGGCGAGCAGGGCAGTGCCCGCCATTGCCAGGGTGGCAAGCAGGAACGGACCGTCGAAGGCGCAATTCTCGTGCGCTGCGCCGAAGAGGTCATGGACGAGCGGCCGGAGGTCGAACGAGATTCCGACGAGAAGAAGAAGAAACAGAAAAATCCCGAGCCCGACCAGATCGCGATGGCCGCCGAGGGTGGAAAACCGGTCCCGAAACGCGCTCGAAACTGATGTGAACATGATGTCCCTTTTCGCTCCGTTGACACCGCACCTTGGCGCGGCCAGGGCGGCCGTAGCATCAATCGGGCCTGCTCCTGATCGAAAAGGATGCACGAGTCATACCAGTCGCCGCCTGTGCGCAAACGCTTGTTTTTCCTTGGACGTCAACCCATTATTAGGCATGTTGAAGCGCGCCTCCGTTGCATTTTGCGATGCTGTTTGCAAAATGCATGCGCACAAGGCGAACCGCGTGTCTCAGGCACCGGCTCCGCGGCCCGCCACCGCTGGCCAGTCAGGCGGGAAGACCTTATAAGGCGGACGAGGGCAGTCGTTCTCTGCTCAAGGATGGAAATGGACATGGCGGACCCGGCGATCCGATATGACGAACTGGTGCAGGACGCCCTGCGCGGTGTTGTCCGCACGGTTCTTGAACGCGTGGCACGGGGTGGCCTGCCCGGCGATCACCATTTCTACATCGCCTTTCGCAGTGATGCGCCGGGGGTGCGGATTCCGTCCCATCTGAAGAAGCGCTATCCGGACGAGATGACCATCGTGCTGCAGCACCGCTTCTGGGACCTCGAGGTGGACGAGGAGCGTTTCTCGGTCGGTCTCTCCTTCGGCGGCAAGGCCGAGACGCTGAGCGTCCCCTTTGCGGCCATCACCGGCTTTGTCGATCCCTCGGTCCAGTTCGCGCTGCAATTCGCAGGCCGCGCGGCCGCGCCGACGCAGGCGCCGCAGGGGGCCACCGGTGGCGAGGCAGCGGAGACGCCACGGGAGGCGCCAGTGGAAGACAAGTCCTCGCCGCCCGATGCAGCGCCGGGCGGTGCCGAGGTCGTCACACTCGACCGCTTTCGCAAGAAAACCTGAAACCTGCTCGCGACGTCACCGGGGCCCCGTCCCCGTCACCCGGACATGGCGCGAGAATTCTGCAAGGAGTATCTGATCCATGGTCACCCGGTCCGTCCGCATCGAACGCGACAGCTTCGGCGAGGTCGAGGTCCCGTCGGACCGCTACTGGGGCGCGCAGACGCAGCGCTCGCTGATGAACTTTCCCATCGGCGGCGAGCGCATCCCGCTGCCAGTCGTCCACGCCCTCGGCATCATCAAGGAGGCGGCGGCACGCACCAATATGGCCCTCGGGCGGCTCGACAAGCGGCTCGGCGAAGCCATCACCGCCGCCGCACGCGAGGTTGCCGACGGCAGACTGGACGAGCATTTTCCGCTGGTCGTCTGGCAGACGGGCTCGGGAACGCAGTCCAATATGAACGCCAATGAGGTGATCGCCAATCGCGCCATCGCGATGCTCGGTGGCGCGCTCGGGTCGAAGGATCCGGTGCACCCGAATGATCATGTCAACCGCTCGCAATCCTCGAACGACACCTTTCCCACCGCCATGCACGTCGCGGCAGCGCGTGAGATCAACGGGCGTCTCCTGCCGGCACTCGCGCATTTCCGCGCCGCGCTCGAGGAGAAGGCGCGCGCCTGGGACGACATCGTCAAGATCGGCCGCACGCATCTGCAGGATGCGACGCCGCTGACGCTCGGACAGGAATTCTCCGGCTATGTGCAGCAGCTCCGCAATGCGGAACGGCGCGTGCGCGATGTCTTGCCTGCCCTTTACGAACTGGCGCAGGGCGGCACCGCGGTGGGAACCGGCATCAATTCGCCGCAGGGCTTCGCCGAAGGGGTGGCGGAGGAGATCGCGCGCATCACCGGTCTTCCCTTCGTCAGCGCGCCCAACAAGTTCGAGGCGCTGGCGGCGCATGACGCGGTCGTCGAGGCCTCGGGCGCGCTCAATACCGTTGCCGTGTCGATGATGAAGATCGCCAACGACATCCGCCTGCTCGGCTCCGGCCCGCGCTGCGGACTCGCTGAGCTCCGCCTGCCCGAGAACGAGCCCGGCTCGTCGATCATGCCGGGCAAGGTCAATCCGACGCAGGCGGAAGCGCTGACCATGGTCTGCACGCAGGTGATGGGCAACCACATGACGGTCACCGTCGCGGGATCGAACGGCCATCTCGAACTCAATGTCTTCAAGCCCGTGCTCATCTACAATCTGCTGCAGTCGATCCGGCTGCTCGCCGACGCCGCCCGTTCCTTCACCGACCGCTGCGTCACCGGCATCGAGCCCGACCGCGAACGCATCGCGAAGCTGGTCAACGAATCGCTCATGCTGGTGACCGCGCTTGCGCCGGTGATCGGCTATGACAAGGCGGCGGAGGTCGCCAAGCTCGCCCACAAGTCGGGGACCACGCTCAAGGATGCCGCGCTCAGGCTCGGTTATGTCTCGGCCGCGGAATTCGACCGCGTGGTGCGCCCCGAGGCCATGGTCCGGCCGCAGGGCTGAGCAGTGCCCGCGACGCCGCACGATGGCCCGGTCAAGCGCTCGGTCCGCGTCGCCGGCCACGCGACGAGCGTCTCGCTCGAGCCCGCCTTCTGGGAGGAGCTGCGCCGCATCGCCGCTGAGGAAGGCGTGAGTCTTGCCAGCCTCGTTTCCGGCATCGATGCCAGCCGCACCGGCAATCTGTCGAGTGCGCTGCGACTGTTCGTCCTCGAGCGCCTGAAGGTGGAGCGCGCGACCTGAG
>JBHHTO010000131.1:0-6940 GCA_046753425.1 Rhodothalassiaceae bacterium
CGGCTCGATGGAGGACCTCAATGCGGCCTCGCTCGAGGACGTGAAGACCTGGTTCCGGACCTATTACGGGCCGAACAATGCGGTGCTCGTCCTCGCCGGCGACATCAGCGCCGAGGAGGCGAAGCCGCTGGTCGAGGCCTATTTCGGGTCGATCCCCGCCGGACCGCCGCTGACCAAGGCGCGTGCCTGGGTGCCGGAGCATGCGGACAATGTGCACGAGACGATGCAGGATCGCGTCCCGCAGGCGCGCATCTACCGCGTCTGGGCGATTCCGGGCCGCACCGAGAAGGACGCGACGATCCTCGATATCGCGGGGCAGATTCTCGGCGGCGGCAAGACGTCGCGGCTCTACCGGGATCTCGTCTATGAGCGGCAGATCGCGACCGGTGTCCAGGCCGGCGTCTTTCCCTTCGAGCTTTCGAGCCTTTTCTTCATCCAGGTTGACGTGAAGCCCGGCGAGTCACTTGCCGAGGCCAATGCGCGGCTGGACGCCGTGCTCGCGGACTTCCTCGCCTCGGCGCCTGCCGCGGATGAGGTCGCCCGGGCGCAGACGCGGCTCGTTGCTGATGCGGTGAAGGGGCTCGAAAAGGTGGGCGGCTTCAGCGGCAAGGCGGTGACGCTCGCGCAGGGCGCGGTCTATGCCGATGACCCGGGCTTTTTCAGGCAGGAGCTGGCCTGGGTCGAGGGCGCGACGGCCAGGGACATTCAGGCGGCCGCGGCGACCTGGCTGCGGCGTGGCTATTACCAGCTCGATGTGGTGCCCTTCGGCGGCTATACCGCATCCAAGGAGGATGTCGAGCGTACGGCGGGTCTGCCCAAGGTCGAGACCACGCCCGATCTCGATTTTCCGGCGATCGAACAGGCGACGCTGTCGAACGGCATGAAGGTCGTGCTCGCCGAACGTCATGCGGTGCCGCTGGTGAATGTCGCGGTCAGCTTCGATGCCGGCTATGCGGCGGATGCCGTCGGGGCGAAGCTGGGCACGGCCTCGCTGACGCTCGACATGCTCGACGAGGGCACCACCACGCGCTCGGCGCTGGATATCGCGGCCGAACTTGAATCGCTTGGTGCGACACTCAGCACGGGATCGACCCTCGATACCTCGCAGGTGACGATGGTGGCCCTCGGCTCGCGGCTTGGTGCCTCGCTCGACCTGCTGGCGGATGTGGTCGAGAATCCGGCCTTCGACGAGAAGGAACTCGAGCGCCTGCGGCAACAGCGGATCGCCCGCATCCAGCAGGAGATGAACCAGCCGGTCACCATCGCGCTCCGGATGCTGCCGCCGATCCTCTATGGCGAGAAGCACGCCTATGGCATTCCCTTCACCGGCAGCGGTACGATCGAGTCCGTCAAGGCGGTAACGCGGGATGATCTTGCGGCCTTTCACAAGGCGTGGCTGAGGCCCGACAATGCGACGATCTTCGTCGTCGGGGACACGACGATGACAGAGATCCAGCCGCTTCTCGAATCCGTGTTCGGCGACTGGCAGGCGCCGGCGGAAGCCCTGCCCCACAAGGTCATCGACCCGGTGGAGGGGCCGCAGGCGAGCCGTATCATCATTGTCGACCGTCCGGGCTCGCCGCAGTCGCTGATCCTTGCCGGCGAGCTGGCGCCGCCCACGGGTGCGGAGAACAATATCGCCATCGAGGCGATGAACGACATCCTCGGCGGCCAGTTCACGGCACGCCTCAACATGAACCTGCGCGAGGACAAGGGCTGGTCCTACGGCGCCTTCACCTTCATGCAGGATGCGCGGGGACAGCGGCCTTTCTTCCTCTATGCGCCGGTGCAGACCGACAAGACCGCGGTCTCGATCGCCGAAGCGATCAGGGAGCTCAAGGCGATCACCGACGGCAAGCCGCCGACCGCTGAAGAGCTCGACCGCACGGTCAAGAACAATGTGCGCAGCCTGCCCGGACGCTTCGAGACCTCGGGCGCGGTGCTTGGCGCCATCCTGTCGAACGCCCGTTTCGGTCGGCCGCTCGATTACGAGGAGAGCCTCAAGCAGCGCTATGAAAGCCTGACACTCGCCGATATCGAGGCGGCGGCGAGAGCGGTCGTGCACCCCGAACGTCTGGTGTGGATCGTCGTCGGCGACCGGGCGAAGATCGAGGACAGCGTGAAAGCGCTCGGCATCGGTCCCGTGGAGACGCGCTGAGCCCATCAAGGGGAGGGGGCGCGCTTGTGCCGGCCCTCTCCCGCTCCTCGGGCTGCCGCTTTGAGCCTCTCAAGGCGAAGGGGAAGCCGGACCCCGTTCGCACCGGGCCTTCCCGGCGCGTCGCAGGGCGAAGGGGGGCGGCAAAGGTCAGTGTTGCGATGTCCCCGGGCCGTCACTCGTCCTTGTAGATGGCGGTCACCGGCTCCGGCGCGGCGCTGGTGACACGGCCGCGATACATGCCCTCGGTGTTGAAGCTCATGGCGATATGGCCGTCCTTGTCGACGACAATGATGCCGCCGTCGCCGCCGAGCCCGGTCAAACGCTCGTGGATCATGGTGTCGGCGGCCTGCTGGACGCTGGCACCGGTATATTCCATCAGCGCGCAGACCTCGCGGGCGAGCGTCAGCCGGATATAGTATTCGCCGGCCCCGGTGCCCGACACCGCGCACGACCTGTTGCTCGCATAGGTGCCGGCGCCGATGATCGGCGAGTCGCCGATGCGGCCCCACATCTTGTTGGTAAGCCCCCCGGTCGAGGTGCCGGCGGCGAGATTGCCATGCGAGTCAAGGGCGACCGCGCCGACGGTGCCGTATTTGTGCGTCTCGTCATGATCGAGATAGAGCGCGTGGCTGTCTTCCGCCTGCACCGCAAGCAGGCTCTTGAAGCGGCGCTCGGTCCAGAAATAGAGCGGGTTCACGAGATCGAAGCCCTGCTCGCGGGCGAATTCCTCCGCCCCTTCCTGGGCCAGCATGACGTGCGGTGACTTGTCCATCACCGCGCGGGCGAGAAGGATCGGATTGCGGATCCGTGTCACCCCCGTGACTGCACCGGCATTGAGCGTCGCACCGTCCATGATCGCGGCATCGAGCTCGTTGCGGCCTTCATTGGTGAAGACCGCGCCCTTGCCGGCATTGAACAGCGGACTGTCCTCCATCACGGTGATCGCGGCGCTGACGGCGTCGAGCGCGGCACCGCCTTTCGCCAGGACCGCCTGGCCAGCGTGCAACGCTTCCGTCAGCTTCTCCCGATAGGCGGCCTCAAGCTCCGGCGTCATGCGGTCGCGCGTGATGGTGCCGGCGCCGCCATGGATGGCAAGCGAGTAGGTCATGTCCTGGGCATCCGTCTGGGCTGAAAGGATCAGGCAGGTCGCGACGAGCGCGAGCGACTTCAGATACGTGGTGAACGACATGGCGCGAAGCTCCCCTCTTGCTGACGCTGTCTCGGGAAACGCAGTCTAGTGGCCCGCGGCCGGGTTTCAAAGTCAGCTCGGGGCAGGGGAGTGGGAAAAATGCAAGGCGGCAGCTTTTCCCGCTTGAAATGAAAGGCGAGTTCGGTCATGTAGCGCTCTGTCACGCGCACGTGCCTCTGTCCCGTTGGAGCGGTTACGTAACGACGCGTGCTCTTTTTGTTGGTTGGGCCGGCAAGCGCGCAAGCGACACCGGCGCTGATTGATGAAGGGAGACGCCCATGGCCTCCAACGACGTGCGCCGACCCGGCGGGCTTTCCCGCCGCGGATTCATGACATACGCACTGGACCGCAGCTACTGGCGCTGGCGGTTCATCGTACTCGACAAGCATAGTCCGATCGCCTGATCCGCTTGCCGTCGCCGCGGCGGGCGTGCCGGGCCCCTGTCTTTGCCAGCCCCATGCGCGGGCGGGGCAGGGGGGACGGCAAAAGGGGCCGGTGTCCTTTGGCAGCGGCCCGGGACTTCTGGACCTGCTCGAGGACTGTCCGATGACCATGCCTGTCTTCCAGCCGACGCCGGATGTCGATATCGGCTTCGATGTCGCCGTTCCCTCCTTTGCCTCGGTCGAGGAGGCCATCGCCATCAGAGGCGACGATCGGCCGCTGCACTGCCTCTTTCCGCGCCGGCTCGGGACCGCGGTCGAGACCTTTCGCCGCGGTTTTCCAGGAACCGTCATGTATGCGGTCAAGTGCAACCCGACGCCTGCGGTACTCGCCCTTCTGGCACGTGCCGGCATCCGCGATTTCGACGTCGCCTCGATCGCCGAGATCGATACCGTGCGGCGGGTGGTGCCCGGCGCGCGGCTCTATTTCATGCATCCGGTAAAAAGCCGCGCTGCCATCCGCCACGCCTGTCTGGCCGGGATCCGCGACTTTGCCCTCGACAGCGAGGCCGAGCTCCAGAAGATCGAGGAGGAAACCGGCGCGCGCGACCTGCGGCTCTATGTCCGCATTGCATTGCCGAAGGGCGATTGTGCACTCGACCTCTCGGCCAAGTTCGGCGCCCGCGGCGCGGAAGCGATTGCGCTTCTTCGCCGGGTCCGGGCACGTGCCGCGCAGCTTGCGGTCAGTTTTCATGTCGGCTCGCAATGCATGAAGCCGCGAAACTACGCGCGCGGTATCGCCGCGGTCCGCGCCCTGGTCGAGGCCGCCGGTGTCCGGATCGACGCGCTCGATGTCGGCGGCGGGTTTCCGGTCGCCTATCCGGAGATGGAGCCGCCGCCGCCCGATGCCTATTTCGCGGCCATCGCGGAAGGCCTCAAGGAAAACGGGTTTGGTGACACGCCGGTTCTCTGCGAACCCGGGCGGGCACTGGTCGCAGCCGGAGGTTCGGTGCTTGCCCGCGTCGAGCTCCGGAAGGGCGACCGGCTTTATCTCAATGACGGCACCTATGGTGCGCTTTTTGACGCCGGCGCCATTGCCTGGCGTTATCCGGTGCGCCTCGTGCGTGCCCGCGGTGCATCGGAGGCGCCGCTGCGCCCCTTTGCCTTCTTCGGCCCCACCTGCGACAGCATGGATGCCATGCCCGGGCCGTTCCACCTGCCCGACGACGTCGAGGAGGGTGACTGGATCGAGATCGGCCAACTCGGTGCCTACGGCTTTGCCATGCGCTCGCGCTTCAACGGTTTCTGGTCCGACGAGACGGTTGCCATCGAGCCGCGCGAAGCCGACGCGATCGAGGGCGCACCGCGGCCACGCCGGCTGGCGGCAACGGCCGTCGCGAAATAGGCCCGAAACCACGGGAGTTCATCGACATGACAAAGCCCGAGCCAAAGACCAATGCGAAGGCGGCCCTTCTCGATAGGCCGATCGAGCATATCGACATCAGGAGCTTCGATGCCCGGCCGCTGATCGACGCCTGGGGAAAGATGTCCTTTTCCTCGCGCGATGCGGCCCGTGCTGCGGAAATCTTCAATCGCATGCTCGCCGATCGCGACTGCAGCATCATCCTGACTCTCGCCGGCTCGACCTCGGCCGGCGGCTGCATGCACGTCTATCGCGATCTGGTCGCCGCCGGCATGGTCGATGCCGTCGTCGCCACCGGGGCGTCGATCGTCGACATGGACTTCTTTGAGGCACTTGGCTTCCGTCACTATCGCGGCGATGCCGCGATGGACGACCGGGAGCTGCGGCGCCTCTATGTCGACCGCATCCATGACACCTTCATTGACGAGGAGGAGCTGCAGGCCTGCGACCATAGGATCCGCCAGATTGCCGACAGCCTCGCGCCCCGCCCCTGGTCGAGCCGCGCCTTCATCCGCGAGATGGGGCGCTGGCTCAAGAGCCATGCAAAAAAGCCGGGCAGCCTCGTCGAGACCGCCTTTGATCATGATGTGCCGATCTTCTGCCCGGCCTTTACCGATTCCTCGGCCGGCTTCGGCCTCGTCAAGCATCAGGTCGAGCGGATGAAGGCGGGCGCGCCCTGTCTCACGATCGATTCGGTCGCCGATTTCCGCGAACTCACCGAGATCAAGATCAAGGCGGGAACGACGGGCCTGTTCATGGTCGGCGGCGGGGTGCCGAAGAACTTCGTCCAGGACACCGTGGTCTGCGCCGAGATCCTCGGGGTCGAAGCGGAGATGCACAAATATGCAATCCAGATCACCGTCGCCGACGTGCGCGACGGGGCCTGCTCCTCCTCGACGCTGAAGGAGGCCTCTTCCTGGGGCAAGGTCGATACCGTTCACGAGCAGATGGTCTTTGCCGAAGCAACGACCGTGGTGCCGCTCATTGCCTCGGACGCCTATCATCGGGGGCACTGGAAAGGCCGGCCGCGGCGACGTTATTCGCGCCTCTTCGACTGAGCCGGCGCGGTTCCCTTCCGCTCGCCCTGATCAGCCGGGATCAGCTAGCTCTCCGCGATTTCGACCAGAAACGCGCCGTCGTCGACCTGCGCCCCGGCGCTGACACCGAGGCGCCGGATCCGGCCGTCCCGCGGCGCCGTGATCATGTGCTCCATCTTCATCGCCTCGAGCACGAGCAGCGGTGTCCCGCGCTCGACGGCATCGCCTTCGGCGACGAAGAGATCGAGAACCTTGCCCGGCATCGGCGCGCTGACGCTGCCCGGGCCGGCGGCATCCTCCTCGGGGTCGAAGCGCGACGAGAGACGCCGCAGCCGCGTCGTGCGGCCTCCCTCGATGACGAGGACTTCCTCCGCTCCCGAGAGCACCGTGGCACTCAGAATGTGGCCGTCGATCTCGGCGCGAAGGCGACCGTCCTCATATCCGAGAATCCGGGCGCGCATCTCCACCTCGCCGATGGCAAGCCGCCAGCCGCCCTCCGTGCTCCCGCGCACCGCTATCTCTCGTGTCTCGTCCAATGGATCAACGAAGGTCTGGGTCTCGGTGGCCGGCAGATTGAGGCGCCAGCCGCCCGCCATGCGCCAGGGGCTCCAGCGGTCGCTGCCGGAATGGACCGCGCTCGCCATCCGCCGGTGACGTGCCGCGAGCACGCCGAGGGTGGCCAGCGCCAGGGTTTCGGGAGCCGCCGCTGCTGCGGCCGGCAGGAGCGCGCTGCCATGACGGTCGATGAAGCCG
>JBHHTO010000132.1:0-6897 GCA_046753425.1 Rhodothalassiaceae bacterium
CATGACTCAGCAAGCGCATGTCCAGGCCCTGGCGGAAAAGCACGCCACTCTGGAACGGATCATCGCTGAGGAGCTGACAAGACCATCGCCGGACAGCCTTCGCATCGCGGAACTCAAACGCCAGAAACTCAAGATCAAGGAAGAAATGAGCGGCATGGTCCAGTAGGGACCGGCGCCATCGGGCCCGCGCGGCCGTCGCGCATCTTGAGGAGTGGTGTGCTCAAGGCCGGGATGTGTCGGGGCTCCTGCCCCGCATGCGGCGCGTCAAGACCCTCGGCGATGCCGGCCGTCTCGCCGAGGCCGATGCGCTTCTCGACGAGATTCTCGTCTGGTTCACGAACCAAGCCGGCGCCGCCGACAGCCTTTTTGGCGATAATCGCGTGGTGCGTATCCGCGGCTATGAGGGCGACGCCATGGGGCCCTTCGTCTCGCGCGACGGTCGCCACCTCTTCTTCAATAGCGCCGGCGGTGGCGAGAGCGGTGACGCCGGAGATCGTCGCCGCCATCGCCGGCATTGCGCAAGCGCCGACGCTCGGTGAGGGCCGGTGGCCGCTCTATGACCACAAGAAGAAGGGGCCGGACGGCCCCTTCGCGATCCATGTGCTCAGTCGCCGCGGCGACTGAGGAACGCTCAGGAAACGGGGTCGGACGATGTGCTCGGTCGCCGCGGCGACTGAGGAACGCTCAGGAAACGGGGTCGGACGATTCTTCCGGCGATGCGTCTCCGGCGTCACCGCTCGCGCCACCGCGGCGGGCGAGACGGGCGGCCGCCTTCTGCACCGCTTCATCGAGCTCCTGCTGCTTGCACAGGCCGAGCGCCACCGGATCCAGTGGGCGGATATTCGCCATGTTCCAGTGGCTGCGCTCGCGGATCGCCTGGATCGTCGGCTTCGTCGTACCGACGAGACGCGAGATCTGGGCATCGGAAAGCTCGGGATGATGGCGCAACAGCCAGGCGATCGCGTCGGGCTTGTCCTGGCGCTTCGAGACCGGCGTGTAGCGCGGCCCCCTGGTCCGCGTGGCCATCGGCTTGGCGCCTTCCGCGAGCTGGAGCTCGGCATCGGGGTCCGCCTCGCAGCGGTGGATCTCCTCCCAGGTGAGCTGCCCGTTGGAGGTCGGATCGATGCCGACGATCGACTGGCCCACCGTGCCGTCCGCGATCCCCTGCACCTCGAGCTCATGGAGGCCACAGAATTTCGCGATCTGGCGGAAGGTCAGCGTCGTATTGTCGATCAGCCACACGGCGGTCGCCATCGGCATCAGGGGTTGCGTCATCGTCGTCTCCACTTGGGCGGAAAGCTATTCTGCCCGTCAACTAAACTGCCCGGCGGGTGCAGGCAATGATTATCCGCCCGCTGCGATGCAGGGCGGCGGCTGTTCCGTCCCTCCACAGCGGCCGTTCAGCCAGCGCGGAAAGCGACGACGACGGGGACGCGGGCGGCTCGCAGGGCCGGAGGAATTCCGCCGAGAAGTCCGACCGCAATCGCCAGCAGGATGCCCTGGACCACCACGAAGGGCGACATCTCGAAGCGGAACACGACCTGCGTGAAGCTGCCACTGAGCGTCGAGGCGGTCATGTCCTGGAACAGGAGATAGGCCCCGACGGCGCCGAGAAGTCCCCCCGCGGCGGCGAGTATCAGGGACTCGACAAGCGTCCCGACGAATGTGGCAAAACCGCCAAAGCCGATGGCACGCAGGGTCCCGATCTCGCGCTGGCGCGCCGCCACCGAGGCGTACATGGTATTCAGCGCACCGGCGAGAGCGCCCAGAGCCATGGTGATGGCAATCGGCCAGCCGATCGTCTTGATGACGGTGCTCAGCGCCTCGCCCTGCTTCGAAAGATAGTCACGCTCGCTTTGTGCCTGCAGCTTGAGGCGGGGATCCGCCTCGAGAAACGCATTGAACGCGTCGAGCGCATCGGCCGACGTCAGCCGGACGCGGTCGACCTGATAGCTCGTTCCGCGGTTGTACAGGTTCTGTATGACCTGGGCATCGGCCCAGACCTCGGATTCGAACACGCTGCCGGCGGCATCGAAGACGCCGACGACGGTCCACACGGTCTTGCCCAGCCGCGCCTCCTGGCCGAGGTCGAAGCCCGCGAATTCGCGCAGCACGCCGCTGCCGACGATGAGCTCGGTGCGCCCCGGCTCGAACATGCGGCCGGCGACGAGGCGCACATTGTCGCGCACCGCGAATGCCTGGTCGCTGACACCGCGCAGGGGCACATTGACATCGGTACCGCTCGACCTCTTGGTGCCATTGACGATGACATAGACTTCCGGGTCGGCGAGCGGGGTGCCGTTGAGCCTTGCCACCTGCGGCGCCTGGGCGATGATCCGTGTCTGGTCCAGGCTGACGACGCTGTTGAGCTCCGACTGCGAGCCCGGCCGCATGACGAGTGCGATATCGTCGGCGCCGGCGCCGGCCACGGTCTTCATGAAGCCGTTGGCCATGGCGAGGAAGGCGAGAAGCACGCCCACGACGATGGCGCTTGCGAGCACCGTCGACAGCGACGAGCCGAGCCGCTGCGGAATGCTTTTCAGATTGATGGCGGAGACCGCCACGATTTGCGAAAGCATGGCGATCATCCTTTCCCGAGACCGACGACAATCGGCAGCCGCTGGGCCTGGAGCGCCGGGATCAGCCCCGTGACGAGCCCGAGAGCCGCGAGCAGCGCGATGCCGAGGGCGGCCGTCTCACCCTCGAACACCATGGCCGGCAGAAAGGCGCCCGCCGCCGCCTTCAGTCCGTTCACCATGAGCCAGGAAAGGATGAGTCCCGGGATGCCGCCGAGCAAGGCGAGCAGGAAGGATTCGCCGAGGATCAGCGCAAACACCTTGCGGCCGGTGAAGCCGATGGTCTTGAGCACCGCGATCTCGCCGATGCGCTCGCGAATGGCGAGCGACATCGTGGTCCCGGTGATGATCAGGATGGTGAAAAAGGCGGCGCCGACGACCGAGGTGACAATGAGGCCGATATTGCCGATCTGCTTGATGAAGGACGCGGAGAAGGCCTGCTCGGTCTGGCTTCGCGTCTGGTGGTCGGTGTTCGCGAACATGTCGTCGATTGCCTTCGCAACGCGGTCATTGAGCTCATGCGAATCGGTGGTCACGATGAGCAAGCCGACCCGGCCACCGCCAAAGCTGCGCGCCTCGTCGAGATACTTGTAGTGCAACAGCATGTAGTTCGTATCGGCCTTCTCGTTGCTGGCGGTGAAGATGCCGTCGATGGTGACTTCCCAGACCCGCGAACCGTTCTTCTGCGACCAGATGCCGCTCGGCAGCGGGATACGATCGCCCGGCTTCCAGCCGAAGCGTTGGGCGAGCTTGGCGCCGACGAGTGCCCCCGTCCGGTCCTTGAGAAAGCGCTCACGCGCCTCCGGCGACACGACGAGCTCCGGATAGGTCGCGAGATAGGATTCCGGGTCGACGGCCAAGGCCGCGAACACATTGCGCTCGTCCTGCCAGTAGGCACCGAACCAGGTCGCGTAGCTGACACGCTTCACGCCGTCGATGGCGGCAACCTTGTTGACCACCGCAAAAGGCAGCGAGACCGTGAAATTGATCTTGTTGGTGACCACAAGGCGGTCCGCCGCGGCGAGCTCGACACCGGCATTGAGCGCCTGATCGAAGGTACGGATGACGCCGAAGATGAGAAAGGCGATGACGATCGAGACGATGGTGAGGATGGTGCGCAATCGCCGCCGCCATGCGTTCTTCCAGATGAGGCCGGCGCTGGTCATGACGCGAGCTCCGCTTCGACGAAGCGCCCCTTGTCGAGATGCAGGATACGTTTGGCGTATTTCGCCGCCTCGGGGTCATGGGTGACCATGACGATGGTCTTGCCGAAATCGCGGTTGAGATGCTGCAGCACGGTCAGGATCTCGTCCGCGGACGTGCGGTCGAGGTCTCCCGTCGGCTCGTCGGCAAGCAGCAGCTTGGGATCGGAGACAATGGCCCGCGCGATGGCGACGCGCTGTTGCTGGCCGCCGGACATCTCCCCCGGATAGTGTTTCGCGCGGTCCGCAAGACCGACGATCTCGAGCGCCGTGGCCACATTCTCGCGCCGCTTCCGGCGCGAGAGCCTGGTCAGAAGGAGCGGCAGTTCCACATTCTGGGCCGCGTTCAGCATCGGCATCAGATTGTAGAACTGGAAGATGAAGCCGACATTGCGCGCCCGCCAGGCGGCGAGGCGGCTTTCGCTCAGATTGTCCACCCGCTGGCCGTCGAAGAGGATCCTGCCGCCGCTCGGCCGGTCGACCCCGCCGAGAAGATTGAGCAGCGTCGTCTTGCCCGAGCCCGATGGTCCCATCACGGCGATGAACTCGCCTTCGGCAATCGCGAAATCGAGGTGCTCGAAAATCGGTATGACGATCTTGCCCTTGGTATAGGATTTCGAGACCTCATGGAGCTCGATCAGCTTGCCGGCATTCATCTGGAATTCCTCGCTTTCGGTTGTCGCGTGCGTCAGGTGCCCGTCTTCAGGAAGGCGACATTGACGCCCATCTCGGGCAGGATTCGCGGGTCGAGACCGTCGAAGCCGATGCGTACCCTGACCGTTGCCTTGTCGCGATTGGCGGTCGGGATGATGGCGATGACATGGGCGGGGATGGCCCAGTCGGGATAGGCGTCGAGGCGGGCCTCGACCGCCTGTACCGGGCGCACCTTGCTGATAAACGCCTCGTTGACGTCGACCTCGATCTCGAGGCTGGACATGTCGACGATGGTGCAGATTCCGGTGCGTGTGAAGCCGCCACCCGCCGAGGTCGGCGCGACGATCTCGCCAGGCTGGGCGTTCTTGGTGGTGACGATGCCGGCGAAGGGCGCGCGGATGATGTGCTTGTCCACCTGGTCCTGTGCCTGGGCGACATCGGCGCGGGCGAGCGCGACATTGGCGAGCAGTTGCTCGCGCTTCGCCTTCAGCCGCTCGACCTCGGCCTCGGCCCTCGTGAGCTCCGATTCGCTCGAGAAGGAGCGCGCCTCGAGCGCCGTGACGCGCTTGAGCACACGCTCGGCCTCGGCGAGGTTGGCGCGGTTGATGCCGAGGGCCGCTTCGGCGGCCGCAAGGCGCGCGCGCGCCGCATCGAGATTGATCCGCGCCTGCCGATCATCGAGGCGGGCGACGACCTGCCCCGCCTCGACCGCCATGCCTTCCTCGACGAGAACCTCGCTCAGGCGGCCGATGATCTGGGCCGATACCGTCGCCTTGAGCCGCGCCACCACATAGCCCGAGGCGTTGAGCACGCGCTCGCCGGGTGCTGCTGCCGGCACCGTCGGCGCGGGCGCCACATCGACCGCCGGTGCCGCCGCATCCGTCTCCGTCGCGGCGGGTTGCTCCGGGGCTTGTGCCGATGCACCGGCGGCGACGACTCCGGTGCCGGCTTGCTGTCCGAAGATCAGCCAGCCGAGAAGGAGGCCGGCGACAAGCGCGCCGGCGGCACTCGCCCAGGGCAACCAGGAACGCTCCGGCGGTCGATCGGCCTCACGGTCGATTGCCAGCCGCTCGAGAAGTTTCTGCCGGTCGTCCATGCCGTCCCGCTCCCGTCCCTCGGGCCGCGAGTCTACATGAGTTTGATGCCCATGCCAGATGACAAATGTCAGGAATCGCCTGGAACGAGAAAAAACTGCCGCCGTGATCGAAATCACGGCCGCCATGCAACGATTGTCATAAAACCGCCACAGCCATGTGTCACGAGGCGGCCCGCGAAAGGTCACAGGCACGGACCGTCGTCGTGCCGCGGGGAAAGCGAGAGATCGCCACCCCCACACAGTCCCTGCTTGCGGTCGCCGACCGGTGGTCGTATAGGAAGGTTAACGAGAATCTGAGATTGATCAGGGTCAAGTTGCGCGCTTTCCGTTTACTCCTTGCCGTTTCGGGCATCATCCTGCTGGGCATTGTCTTGCCGGCCGAGCGCTCGGGATCCGAGCCGACCTCGCACCGGTCCTGGTCGCATCCCGGCGAGGTCTCGTCCATCGTCTCCTTCGTGCAGCGGCTGTCGTCGGACCGCGAATAGCGGGCATCGGTTGCACGAGCGGGATCGCAGGGGCCTCGGGAGAGGCCCTTTTTCTTTCGAATTCCTATCGGGAAATGAAAAAGCCGCGGGCCGGCCGGGGCAGCGGCGGCGTCAGCGCTGCGTGAAGCGCATCTCGATCCGGCGATTGCGGCGCAGCGATTCGGGATCGTCACCCGTCGCCACCGGCTGAAACGCGCCGAAGGCAGTGGCGGCGAGACGATTGGGCGGCACGCCCTGGCTGATGAGGAACTGGACCACCGCAATGGCGCGGGCCGCAGACAACTCCCAGTTGTTGGAGAACTGCGGTGTCGAGATGGGGCGCTTGTCGGTGTGCCCGTCGACGCGCAGGATCCAGTCGATGTCGGGCGGAATCTCCTTCCCGATCTCGAGCAGGGTTCTTGCCACCTGGCGCATCTGCTCGCGTCCCTCGCGGCCGAGTGCGGCGCTTCCCGAATCGAAGAGCAGCTCCGACTGGAAGACGAAGCGGTCGCCCTCGATCCGGATGTCCGCGCGGTGGCCGAGAATGTCGCGCAGCCGGCCGAAGAACTCCGATCGGTAGCCGGCCAGCTCCTCGACCTTGCCGGCAAGTGCCACATTGAGACGGCGGCCAAGGTCGGCGATGATCGCCTGGCTCTCCCTGTCGCGCTGTTCCGAGGCCTCGAGCGCCGCCTCGAGGCGCGCGAGTTGCTGGCGCAATGCGACCAGATTGGCCTCGAGAGAGGCGATCTGGTCACGGGCGCGTGCGGTCAGGGCGCGCTCGGCCTCAAGCTCGCTCTTCGCCTTGCCGTAGCGCTTCTCGGCGGCGGCAAGGTCCTTCGCCGTCTTTTCCGCCTCGGCTCTGGTCCGGCGCAGGCGCTCCTCGGCGTCGGACAGCGAGGCGCCCA
>JBHHTO010000133.1:0-6882 GCA_046753425.1 Rhodothalassiaceae bacterium
GGCGCGCCTCGATCGTCGAATCCGTAATACGCACAGCCGGGTGGCGGAGCAGAAGCTCGCGCAGAGCGTCCGGCGCTTCGGGAGCCTTGAGGACAGGCATGTCCTGCGGCAGGGCGCGGCGTGCCGCCGCCTCGCCGATGAAGCGGGCGAGGTTGGCGCGGGCGATCGCGTATTGCCGCTCGGCCTCGAGCAGGCGGTCGTCGAGCAGCGAGAGCTCGAGCCGCGTGCGCATCAGCGCCTGGCTCGAACCGCGCCCCGCGGCATAGTCGGCGCGCGTCGCCACCTCGAGATCGGTCACCGCCTCGCGGCTTTCCCGGATTTGCCTCTGTGCCTGGGCCCAGTAGAACATTTCGAGCCAGGCGCGACGTGTCTCGCGGATGATCTCGAGCTCGCGCAGCCGTGCGGCCTCGCGCGCGCCCGCACTCTCGGCCCGGCGTTTCGCACCGCGCAAGGAGAGCGTCCTGCCGGCCGGGAAGGACTGGCTGAGCGAGGTCTGGAACTGCGTCATGTTCTCCTGGGTGAAGGAGAAGCTCGTCGGCAGATTGATCATGGTGAGGCCGAGTTGCGGGTCGGGGAGCTGCGATTCCGCGACCGCCTTCTCGGCGAGGGCAGCCGCCTGTTCCTCGAATTGCCGCACCGAGGGATCGTCGGCCTCAAGGGCGAGCCGGACCGCCGCATCGAGGGTCAGCGGCGCATCGCTTGCGGCAAGCGCCTGGGCGTGGATGGCGACGCCAAGAAGGGCGCCGGTCAGATAAGGGATTTTCATCGAAAAGCCTCGCGCAGGAGTGCGTTCCATCGAAACGACAGCGGGTCAGGTCGCGACCCGCCGCCGGCGAACGGGACTCAGGCGCTTCGGCGAGGCGGTGGCAGGGTGGGGGTGTTGTGGAGGCTGTCGGCCGCGCGTGCTGGCACGGCGAACGGAGCGTGCGTGATCGGCTCGCCACCCGGCAGGCGTGGTGCGCTGATCAGAACCGGTGCGCAAAGGACGCAGCAATCGAGCGCACAACCGGTATCCGCGGCAGGCGACCCGGTACCCCGGCCTGGCATGCTGTCCGGCTGTGCATCCGCAACCGACGTCATTGCCATCGGGGCCATCGGGTGGGTCATGCCCCCGCAGGCGCCGGCATATTGTCCCGTCGCAGCCAGCGCCGGCGCGCTCGCAAGGAGCGCGATCAGCAGGGCCATGAACATGGCCGTGGCAGGTGCCGGCTTGTCGCGGCGGCGTGTCATCCTCGAACCTTCCGGCCCCTCTTGCAGGAACGCCGCCCCATGGTCCGGGACGGTGGCTCCGTGCCTGCTCTGCCGCAGGCTTTCAGGGGAAAGACGATATTGGCACCGACGCGTTACAGAAAAAAGCGAATTCCTGCAGGAGAAGGCGATCGCGAAGGCATGTCGGTCAAGCAGGTCCGTGACGCCGCATGTGAAGGGTGGATGCGGGCACTCAGTCAGGCGCGGGCCGACAGGATGGGGGCAGGCGCCGGATCGCTGCCCTCAATGCGGGCGATTGGCCGCGATCTCTGCGATCGTCGCATCGATGAGGGCGACTCCTTTCTCACCCTCGAGCAGGTCATGGATGAGCTGCCGTGCGGCTGTTGCTGCAAGCGTCGCGGCCTCGGCACGGAGCGCACCGACCGCCTGCTCCTTCGCCTGCGCGATCTTCTGTTCCGCGGCGAGGCGGCGCCGTTCGCTGATCTGCTCGATCTGCTTCTGCGCCTCGCTCAGGAGAAGGCGGGCATCTTCCTCCGCCTGCGCGATGATGGCTTCCGCATCGCGCTTCGCCTGGCGCTGCTCGCGTTGCAGGCGCGCCAGCATTTCCTGCGCCTCCTCCTTGAGGCTGCGCGCCTCGTCCAGCTCGGCGCGGATCTTCTCCGCCCGCGCGTCGAGCGCCTGCGAGACGAAGCGGTGGGCCCCGAGCCACACGAGTACGCCGATGAAGAGGAAAAAGGCGGCTGCGACCCATCCCTCGGCACCGAGGCCGAGAAAGGTCTCGCCATGCTCGCTTGCATGTGCAGCCGCCTCACCCGCGGCGTCGGAAAATGCGGCCAGTACGCCCAGCATGATCAGGCCTCCCCTCGACGAAGCGACGCCATGGCGTCCTTGACCGCCTTGTGCGTCACCGAGGCGGCCACCGCCTCACCGACGAGCTTTTTTACGATCTCGCGGCAACCCTCGGCGGCGACGCGGTCGATCTCCCGCCTTGCGGCGGCCTGCTCCTCGGCGATGCGCGCTGTTGCGGCGGCGGTTTCCTGTGCCAGTTTCGCATCGAGCGCAGCAAGGCGCGCCTCCGCATCGGCGCGCGCCCTGGCCGTCGCCTCGGCGACCGTTCTCGCCGCCGCCGCCCGCGCCTCGGCAAGCGCTGCCTCGCGCGCTTCGCGCACTTCGTCGCTTTCGCGCTTGAGGGCCTCCGCCTGATCGAGATCGTCGGCCACACGCTCGACGCGCTCCTGCAGCATGCCGGAGATGCGCGGCAGCGCGAGGCGGGCCATCAGGAAATAGAACAGGCCGAAGCTGATCGCCAGCCAGACGAGCTGCGGCTCGATCACATTGGGATCGAATTGCGGCATGAAAACCCTCCGCGTCAGAGTGCGACGCGTCCCCCCGGACCTAGCGGAACAGCAGGAGGAGCGCGATGAGGAAGGAGAAGATGCCGAGCGCCTCGGTGACCGCAAAGCCGAACATCAGATTGCCGCGCTGCTTGTCGGCTGCCGACGGATTGCGCATCGCAGCGGCGAGATAGTTGCCGAAAATGAGGCCGAGGCCGATGCCGGCGCCACCCATGCCGACGGTCGCAAGACCCGTACCGATCAGTTTTGCCGCTTCAGCTTCCATGGAACGTCCTTTCCTGTGCTTGTCCCGTTCGGGAGTTGGGGTCAGTGGCTGAGATTGACCGCGTCATTGAGGTAGACGCAGGTGAGAATGGCAAAGACATAGGCCTGAATGACCGCGACCAGAAGCTCGAGCGCGGTGAGGGCCACATTGAAGGCCAGCGGAAGGATTCCGGCGGCAGCAAAAATCCCGCCCGCGGCACCGAGGCTGACGACAAAGCCGCCGAACACCTTGAGCAGGATGTGCCCTGCCGTCATGTTGGCGAAAAGTCGAACGCTGTGCGTGACCGGCCTTGTGAAGAAGGACACCACCTCGAGGATCACGATCAGGGGCAGAAAGGCGAGAGGGGTTCCCGGCGCCACGAACAGGGTCAGGAATTTCAGCCCATGGCGCGCAAAGCCGATGACGATAACCCCGAGAAAGATGAGGGCCGCGAAGGCAAAGGTCACCGCCAGATGGCTGGTCACGGTGAAGCTGCCGGGAATGAGCCCGGCCAGATTGGCGCCGAGAACGAACATGAAAAGCGAGAAGACGAACGGAAAATAGGGTCGCCCGCCGGCGCCCACATTCTCGCGCACCATGCTGGCGACGAATTCGTAGGAGAGCTCGGCCATCGACTGCCATCGGCCGGGTACGAGCGCCCGCCGCCGCATGCCACCCAAGAGAAACGTCGTCACCATCGCGACGACGATCATCATCCACACCGCGGCATTGGTGATCGATGCGTCGATACCCGCGATTTCCAGCGGCACGATCCGCACCACTTCGAACTGTTCGAGAGGATTTGCCACCGTCCGGCCCCTGCCCCGTTCTATCGGTCCCGCTCGTCGGTGCGGGACCCGCCTGTCCCGCCCGTGCCACCGTCGTCCTTCGCGTCATCGCCGCCGCGCTCGAGATCGGCGGCGACCCGCATCACATTGCGCATCCCCGCCACGGCCCCGAGAAGCACGAAGGCGAGAAGAAACCAGGGCGCCGTTCCCAACCACTGATCGAAACCCCAGCCGATCAGCCCGCCGGCAGCGACGCCCGTCACGATCTCGAGGCTCATTCGCATGGCCATGCCGAGATCGCTCCGTTGTCCCGAACCGCTACCCTCGGGGGTCTTGCCCCGTTCTCGGGCCCGCCTCAGACGCTCCTCGAACGATGCGGGTGACGACGTCTTGTCCCTGTCATCCATCGCAATCTATCGCTGAAGCGTCCGCTGCCACCGGCGGTCAGGACGGTCGCCCCGCAAACGGACGATCCGACCGCCGCAGGGCAGCGGCACCATAGTGACTGCCCCGGAGCGTGTCAAGGACAAGCGAATGCTAATTAACATATTGATATTAATAGAGATATTATCGAATCTTGTCGGTGCCCGGGCAGCGTCTGCGACAGCGGTGCGCGGGCGAGTGGTATTGCCTGTCCTCCGGCAGCCCGGCCAACATGGTCATGATCGGGAGGCTATCGGTCGGCGCCCGCGAGCAGAAGGTCTGCCCCGCCGGGTCCGCCTGGCCTCGCAGGCGGTACAGAACTGCCCTCCTCCTAAAGTCTTGCCAGTGGCAATGTTGCGAGGTGCGCATCGATGATCCTTGTGACGTGGTCGGCTTGTGGCAGGTGCGCCTTTTCCTTTGCCCACACTTCGCGGAAGCGGGCGACCGTGTCCCTGGCCGTGTCGAGCACCGGCTTCTGCGGCAGGCGGGCCTTGCGCGCGAGGCAAGAGAGCTCGTCTTCATTGACGCCTGCGAACTTGCGCGTGCGGGCGTATCTGAGGGCGGCCTTGTTATCTTCGATATAGGCGATCGTCGAGACGAAATCATAAGCCGGCGACAGCGATGCCGTACGCCGGTCGCGGTAGATCAGCGACCAGTTCTTCAGATGCAGGTCGGCATTGCCGATCAGCGTATTGAAGACGAGACGGCGGATGAATTCGGCAATATCGGCATCTGTGCCTTCGACGCCGAGCACGCTTGCGATGTTGCGTGCGCTCGCGCTCTTGTACTTGTTCTCCGGGTAGACACGATAGACCTGCGCGAAATCCTCGATATGAACCGGGCCGTCAGGCGTGCGATCGAATCTGGCGATGGCATAAGCCCTGCCGGTCAGATCGCCAAGACCTTCCGGCAGATTGTCGACTGCGTCCAGTTCGATCAGCTTGATCTCCGGCACGTCGATGCCGATCAGCCGGGCGAGCGTCATCATCGCGAATTCGTTCTCGGGAACGCCAGGATAGCACGCCGAGGGCAGCTTGACGATCCATGAACCTCCGACGCCTTCGGCGGGGATCGTCAGCCCCTTTTCCGCCTTGGCGTCAGCTTGAGCCCGACGGGCAGTCATTGGCGTCCACCAGGGCATGGATCCTGGTCGTCAGACCGCCTCTCGAGCGCCCCACGCATCGGGCGTCAGCGGAACTTCCGGGGCTGGCATCGGGCCCCTTTTTTTTGCGTTCGCCCCATGCTGGTGAACGCGAATGGATGAGCAGTCGATCATTTGCAGATCGCCGTCATAAGCGGCCGATATCGCCGCAAAAATCTTGTCCCACACCCCCTGTTTCCGCCACCGCACAAAGCGATTCTAGCCGGTCGTCGGAGGGCCATAGCGCTCCGGAATGTCCGCCCATGGCGAGCCCGTCCGGAGCCGCCAGTAAATGCCGTTGAGCACCCGGCGGTCATCCACTCGCGGAACACCCCGCGGCTTGTTCGGCAACAGGGGCTCGATGATCGACCACTCAAAATCCGTCAGTTCATAACGACGACGCGACATCTCCTGACCCTCCTTTCTCAAGCTGAAACAGGAGAATCAGATGTCGCCAAATCTCGCTAGCCCCTTTATGAGTTTATGACCTAAGCCCCGGCTCTCAGGTCAAAAAATGCCCTATTTTCAGCCATTCCAAGCCGCCCCCGGGGTTCATTTAACTGCAATTCTGTATAGTTCAGCTTATCTCACAAAGGCATTGTCAAACTTGCGTCGGTTTATAAATATGCTATTTTGTTAGGCATGACTGATCAAAAAGGCCAAAAGCTAAACCAACTCCAAAGCCTTCTCCCAGAAGGCTTGTTGGTCGACTCTGCCTGGCTGGAGGCAAAGGGCTATTCCCGCCCGCTCATAAGCCAATACGCCAGTGCCGGTTGGTTGGAGCGCCCTACCAGAGGCATCTACAGACGGCCCGGAGGCAAGACACAATGGCAGCATGTCATCATCTCTCTCCAGGCAATGTTAGGTGTGCCTGTCGTTGTCGGCGGCAAGACGGCTTTGGATTTGCAGGGCTTGTCCCATTACCTCTCATTGGGCGGTGTACGGACCGTGCATCTGTACGGGGAGAAAGCTTTGCCGGGATGGGTCCACAAGCTGGGCCTTGAAACGCGATTTACCTTTCACAATGCCAAAAAGCTGTTCCGCGAAGAACCTATAGCACGTGGCCTGAGCAGTGTTAGCTGGGATATGAAGGAGCACAGCTTTACGAGCAGTGACGCGATACATGGGGGCCTGCGGCGGCTATCGTGGGGCCAATGGGACTGGCCGATAACAGTATCAACACCAGAGCGCGCCATCCTGGAATTGCTTGACGATGTGCCCGGAAAGGAGACCTTTCACCAAGCCGACAAACTCATGGAGGGACTGCACTCGCTGAGCCCCCGACGCTTGCAAAAACTTCTGGAGGATTGCCGCAGCATCAAGGTGAAGCGCCTGTTTCTATGGTTTGCTGAGCGCCACCAGTTTCGTTGGCTCAAGCGCATCGAACAGGATCGGATCGATCTGGGTAAGGGAAAGCGCATGCTCGTGCGCGGTGGGAAATTTGATTCGAAATATATGATCACTGTGCCGGAGGATTTAGATGGCAATCAGTGAGCAATACCGCCGGCAAGTCACCCTTCTGATGCAGGTTTTGCCCCATGTGGCGGAAGAAAACTGCTTCGCTTTGAAAGGCGGGACAGCAATCAATCTCTTTGTGCGCGACCTACCACGGCTCTCGGTGGATATCGACCTGACATATGTGCCATTAGCGGATCGACCCAAATCGCTGGCGGAAATCAGTGCAGCCATGTCTCGAATATCCGAACGCGTTTCCGGGAAGAT
>JBHHTO010000134.1:0-6830 GCA_046753425.1 Rhodothalassiaceae bacterium
AAACTCGCCCGGCAACACGGGCTGCCACTGCGGTCGATGGGCATGAGCGCCGACTACGAGATCGCGGCGGCCATGGGGGCGGAGTATGTGCGCGTCGGAACCGCCGTCTTCGGGCCGCGCGACGCGGGCTAGGGTGCCGCTCAGAGAATGTGGCCGCTGCGGTCGCGCTTGGTCGCCAGATAGTGGGCATTGTGCTCATTGGCGGGGAAATGGTGCGGCACTCGCTCGGTGACTGCGATTCCCGCGGCGGCAAGGCCCCGGACCTTGTCGGGATTGTTGGTCAGCAGGCGCACGCGCGAGAAACCGAGCGCGCGCAGCATGGCGGCTGCCGGCGCAAAGACACGCTCGTCGCCGGCAAAGCCAAGGCGGAGATTGGCATCCATGGTATCGAAACCCTGATCCTGCAGGGCATAGGCCTTGAGCTTGGCAACAAGGCCGATGCCCCGGCCTTCCTGGGCGAGATAGAGAAGGATGCCGCCGCCGGCCGCCTCGATCACGCGCAGCGCCTCGCGAAGCTGGGTTCCGCAGTCGCATTTGAGCGATCCGAGGACGTCGCCGGTGAAGCACTCCGAATGCAGCCGCACGAGCACCGGTCTCGCGGGGGCGGGATCGCCGAGAAGCAGGGCGAAATGCTCGCTGCCGCCGTCGGCGGGGCGGAAGGCGACCAGGCGTCCGGCCGGCGCGTCGGCCAGCGGCAGCCGCGCATCGGCGACGACATCGAGGCGCAGCGCCGTCTCCTCCCCAGCCGCTGCAATGGCCGCCGCGTCGACGAGCAGAAGGCCGCACTCCGCCGCCAGCGCCGCCGCCCGGTCCTCAGCGAGAGGGACGGCGACCGCGGCCGGCAACAGACGGGCGCGGCGCAGAAGCGACAGGGCGGCGAGATCGATCGCCCGCGGCTCGGCATCGATGATGGCGAAGGGGCCCTTGAGGGGAACGAGAAGGTCGCGTGTCGGATCGGCGATCGCCCGTATCGCCGCCGCCGTCATCGATGATGCCGCGGCGATCGCGACCGCGGCCCGGCCCTTGTGCGGCATCTTCAGCACCGCGGCCCGCTCGCGGGTAAGGAGAATCCGCAGCCGGCCGACCCGGCGCAGGCGCTCGAGCCAGGCCGTCTCGACCAGTTCCGCCGGCGCAACCAGCAGCGCCGCCCCATCGCCGCGCAGGATCACCGGTACCGCGCGCCGAAGATCAGCGGCCGCGCGATCACCGGCGATCGCCTCACGCAAATGTGTTGGCACGAGAGGCTCGCTCATGCGCGACCCCGTCTCCTTCTGGTCTCCACATGGCCTATATGCCATAGATAGGGTTGCGGGGAAGGCATTGCCGGGTCGGGGCGCCGGAGCGATGGCAAAAGAGGGATAACGGTGGCATGTCGGTGAAACGGATATTGCTGGTCGATGACGATGAGCCGCTCCGCCATGCACTGGCGGAACAGCTTGCCCTGCATGAGGAATTCGAACCGACCGAGGCGTCGACGGCAAGCGAGGGCATCGAGCGGGCGCGGGAGACAAGCCCGGACATGATCCTGCTCGATGTCGGCCTGCCCGACATCGACGGGCGCGAAGCCTGTCGCATGCTGCGCCGCGCCGGGATCAAGGTGCCGATCATCATGCTGACCGGCGCTGATACGGATGCCGACACCATCCTCGGTCTCGAATCGGGGGCCAATGACTATGTCACCAAGCCGTTCCGCTTCGGTGTCCTGCTGGCCCGCATGCGGGCGCATCTGAGGCAGCATGAGCAGAGCGAGGACGCGGTGTTCCAGGTCGGCCCCTATGTCTTCAAGCCGGCGGCCAAGCTCCTTCTCGACGAGGCCCGGGGGGCCAAGATACGGCTCACCGAGAAGGAGACGGCAATCCTCAAATATCTCTACCGCGCAAACGGCAAGGCGGTCAGCCGCGAGGAATTGCTGAACGAGGTCTGGGGTTATAATGCCGGCGTCACCACGCACACGCTCGAGACCCATGTCTACCGCTTGCGCCAGAAGATGGAGGAAAATCCGTCCGATGCCCGGGTGCTGAGAACCGAGCCGGGGGGCTATCGGCTGGAGATTGCGTGGGGCGACTAGCCGGGTGCGATGTCAACGATGACCGGGACATGGTCCGACGGCCGCTCCCACCCGCGGGCATCCGCGAGCACGGTCATCGCACGCAGCCCGGGTGCAAGGTCCGGGCTCACCCAGACATGATCGAGCCGGCGCCCGCGATTCGCAGCGCGCCAGTCGCGGGCACGATAGGACCACCAGGTAAACAGCTTCTGTTCGGGCGGGACGAAATGCCGCATGGCATCGACCCAGCCGCGGCTCTCGGCAAGCGCCGCGAGCCGCGTCGTCTCGGGTGGCGTGTGGCTGACCACCTTGAGCAACTGCCGGTGCGACCAGACATCGGTTTCGAGCGGTGCCACATTGAGATCACCGAGCAGGATCGCCGGCCCGGACAGCTTCCGCGACCAGGCCACCATCTCGTCGAGAAAGGCGAGCTTGTGGGCAAAGCGCGGATTCGTGTCCGGATCGGGCACATCACCGCCGGCGGGGACATAGAAATTGTGAACAACGACGCCCGACGACAGGCCGGTCGCGACGTGGCGCGCATCGCCCATGCCGCACCAGTCCCGCGTCTCGATGTCGAACAGTGGCTGGCGTGACAGGGTTGCCACGCCATGATGATTGCGCTGGCCATGAATCGCCATGTGCGGATAGCCGCGATCGGCGAACCAGGCGCGCGGAAAGGATGCGGTCTCGACCTTGATCTCCTGCAGGCACAGGACGTCGGGTGCGTGATCGGCGAGAAAGCGCTCGAGCAGTGGCAAGCGGGCGCGGACCGAGTTGATGTTCCAGGTGGCGATGCGCAGGGGCTTGTCGGCGGTCATGGCGGGCTCCGGCGGGGACGATCGGATGAGCGGTGTTGTCAGAAGATGTTGAGGCTGAGTCCGGCGATGCCGAGCGGCCAGCGCCCGCGCTCGAAAAGCTGCAGTTTGAGGGCGAAGGGATGGTCCGCTTCGGCGGCGGCGCCAGCGGCGGCGGCGAGCAGCAGCCCCGCCTGGTGCGCCGCCTGGACCGCGCTGCCGGTGGCGAGGCGCGGGAAGACCGGGTCGCTGATCTGCAGGAACCGCGCGATATCCTGCGCGCCCGCCTCGGCGGCCGCGGCGGCGACCTCACCGATGCGGCCGAGTGCCGTGGCGAGCACGGGGTCGGGAATGGCCTCGCGGGCGCGCTGCAAAAGCCCCATGCGAAGCTGCTCTTCGGCTTCCCAGGCGGGGCTGTTGTCGTCGCGCGTCTCAAGTGCCGGACGCGCATCTTCCCAGCACAGAACCACCGCCGGCGCGGCATCGGGAAAGCCGAGTCCGGCGGCATAGCCCTCGGCGAGTGCCGAGACCTCCGCGTCGAGCGGGTCGCCGATATCGCGAAACCAGCTGATGCGGGCGAGCAGGCGGCTGAAACGCGCGAGATCGCCGAGAGCCGGATAGCATTCGGTCAGCTCGCGAAGGTCATCGCTTTCGGTCATCTGGCACCCGTTGCAGTCGCAGTCGCGACGGCCCGAAAAGGCCGCGCCCGGCCGAGGGGGGTCGACCGGGCGCCTGCGTGCAGGTGCACGCAGCGCAGCGGCCGGTCCGGAAAGTGGGGGGCACAACTCCGGGAGGGGGAAGCCGCTGCGAACCCCTAGGTAAGCCGTCATGCGCGGATTTCAAGATGCGGGGGCGGGGCGCTTGCGGCTGGCGTCGTGACGTCATCATCCCTAGCGCCGCCGTCGCCGCCGCTGCTCGGGTGCGTGCCGCGGGTCGTCGAAGGACCAGAGACCTGCCGCCAGCGTGACCCCTGTCCGCAGATTCGTCAGCGTCACGCGTGTCACGGTCCCCTGCGCATCGACGATCTCCCAGCCGCGGAGCACGAGGCCCTGCGGACCAAGGGTAAAGTCGAGGCTGAGGAGCCCCCGCTCGGGCTGGTCGGGGTCACGCACGCTGACCACGAGGCGCCGTGTGCCATCGGCCGCCGGCAGGCGGTTGATCACCGCACCGGCGGCGGCGAGGTCGATATGGTCACGCACGAGCAGCGCCAGCGGCGTGTCGTCGATCGGCCAGCGCGTCACCTGTCCGATCGAATAGTCGATGAAACTGAGGGTCCGGCCATCGCTGACGAGGAGCAGCGGCGTGCCGTCGCTGTACTCGAAGCGCAGCCGGCCCGGACGCTCGAGCATGAGCCGGCCGCGAGCCGTGCTGCCGTCGGAGCTCTGCTGCACGAAGTCGGCCTCAAGACTGCGGATGGCGTTGAGATAACGCTCGATGCGCGCCAGATCCGCTGCCAGGTCGGAGTCGGCCGCCGCCGCCGCCGTCCCGGCGACCGCGACATCGGCGGGCATTGCCGCCGGCGCTGCCGACAGGAGAAGGGCAAGGGAAAGCGGGACCAGGGCGATCATCTTGTGCTCCGCAAGGTTGGGGCGAGGGCGCAAATATGGCGGCCGGCAGATGAACCGGCATTGAATGTCCGGTCGTCGGAGTGCGGCATCAGTCTTCCCGTTTCGGCACCAGGATCTCCCGCTTGCCGGCATGATTGGGCGGCCCGACGACGCCCTGCTCCTCCATTTCCTCGATCAGTGACGCAGCGCGGTTGTAGCCGATACGCAGCCGCCGCTGGATATAGCTCGTCGAGGCGCGGCGGTCGCGCAGCACGATGTCGACGGCACGATCATAGAGCGAAGCGTCGTCGGCCTCGCTGCCGCTGACGGGGCCGGGAATGAACGGCGAATCAAAGCCTTCGGCCGGCTCCTCGGTGACTTCCTCCATATAGGCGGGCGCGCCCTGCGTCTTCAGATGCGCCGCCACCTTTTCCACCTCGCCGTCGGAGACGAAGGCGCCGTGCACCCGGGTGATGCGCCCGCCGCCGGCCATGAAGAGCATGTCGCCCTGGCCGAGAAGCTGCTCCGCGCCCTGTTCGCCGAGGATGGTGCGGCTGTCGATCTTCGATGTCACCTGGAACGAGATGCGGGTCGGAAAATTGGCCTTGATCGTGCCCGTGATCACGTCGACCGAGGGACGTTGCGTCGCCATGATAAGGTGGATCCCCGCGGCCCGCGCCATCTGCGCCAGGCGCTGCACGACCGCCTCGACATCCTTGCCGGCGACGAGCATGAGATCGGCCATCTCGTCGATGACGATGACGATGATGGGCAGCGGCGCAAAGTCGAATTCCTGCTCCTCATAGACCGGCCGCCCGCTGTCGCGATCGAACCCGGTCTGGACCGGGCGGCGGAGGCGCTCGCCGCGCAGTGCCGCCTCTCGCACGCGGGCATTATAGGCGGCCAGATTGCGAACCCCGATCTTGGCCATCGCCCGATAGCGCTCCTCCATTTCCCGCACCGCCCATTTGAGCGCCACCACCGCCTTCCTGGGCTCGGTCACGACGGGCGTCAGAAGATGCGGGATGCCCTCGTAGATCGACAGCTCGAGCATCTTGGGGTCGACAAGGATGAGCCGGCAGCGCTCGGGCGGCAGGCGATAGAGAAGCGACAGGATCATCGCATTGAGCCCGACCGACTTGCCCGACCCCGTGGTTCCGGCGACGAGCAGGTGCGGCATCACCGCCAGATCGACGATTACCGGCGATCCGCTGATGTCCTTGCCGAGCGCCAGCGGCAGCCGCGCCTTGCTCGTCTCATAGGCCCTGGAGGCGAGGATCTCGCGCAGAAGCACGGTCTCGCGCCGGCTGTTCGGGAGCTCGATGCCGATGGCGTTGCGGCCCGGGATCACCGAGACGCGCGCCGAGATGGCGCTCATCGATCGCGCGATGTCGTCGGCAAGACCGATCACCCGCGCCGATTTGGTACCCGGTGCCGGCTCGAGCTCGTAGAGGGTGACGACCGGCCCCGGCCGTACCTGTCCGATGCGTCCCCGGATGCCGAAATCGTCGAGCACCGATTCAAGGAGCCGCGCATTCTGCTCGAGCGCCTCGCGGCTGAGGGCGCCGACCCCGTTTTCCCGCGGTGGCGGTGCCAGGAGATCGAGCGGCGGCAGGCGAAATCCTCCCGCTTCGGGGAACAGCGCCCCCTGTCGCTCGTGCGCCGCCCGCGCCCCCTCGCGCGCCCGTGCCGGTGCCTTTACCTTCGCCTTGCGGCGTGCCGGGCCGGGGCTGCCGGTACGCGGGGCGCGCTGCCGCCGGCGGTCGCCGTCCTCCGCCTGGTGCCGGCGGCGAAGCGCGGCAAGCACGCCCGCAAGCCGGTGCAGCGTTCGCAAGACCAGGCGCCCCATGGCCGCCCACTCGGTGCGCGCGATCCCCACCGTCGCGAGCAGCGCGGCAAGTGCGACACCAGCCGCGGCGAGCGGAACCGACCAGGAGGGCGGCTGCCATCCGAGTTGTGACCACAGCGCGCCGAGCGATTTGTCGAGAAAACTGCCGACGATGCCGCCCGCGCCCGGTCCCGTACCCGTATCCCAAGCCGCCGGAGCCGGGACACCGGCGAGCGCCAGCGCCAGGGCCAGGACCAACAGCGGCAGCACCAGAAGATGGATCGACAGCCAGGGAAGACCGCGTAACGAAAGCAGCCGCCAGCCCCAGCCGGCGAGCGGCAGCAAGAGGGCGAGGCTCGCGAGCCCAAGGCTCTGGGCCAGGAGATCGGCGACGATCGCGCCGGGTGCGCCGAGCCAGTTGTGCACCGCTGTGGCGGCTTGGTTGTTGAGGCTCGGATCTCCCGGATCGTAGCTCAAGAGGGCGGCGACGAGGGCAAGGAACAAAAGCAGCAGACCGGCACCGAGTGCGCGCGTCATGCCGCGTAGCAGCGCCGCCGCCGCGGCGGGCGACAGCAGCGGGGGCCGGGCCGTACTCGATTTCGCGCGCGCCG
>JBHHTO010000135.1:0-6810 GCA_046753425.1 Rhodothalassiaceae bacterium
CCGCAGAGGCTGGTGCGAACCGCTGACGGCGTGTCGCTGGAGGTGGCGCGGCCGGAGGGGGCTTCGGCGATGAGCGAGGCGCGCGGCGTTCTCGCCATCACCAATGCCCGCGGTGAGCGTGAGGGCTTTTCCCTGGAGGTTCCGGTGACGGCGGAGCCCGGCCTCATGCCGGCCGGGACGACGGGTGCCGACCTCGGTCTGTGGACGGCGGCTTTCTTTGCCTTTCTCGGTGGCATGATCCTCAATCTCATGCCCTGCGTCTTCCCCGTGCTGTCGCTCAAGGCCTTCGCGCTCGTCAAGGCGCATGGCGCAGGACGGGCGGCGGCGCGCCGCGATGGAATGGCCTATGCCGCGGGGATCCTGCTGAGCTTCGCTGTGATTGCGGCGATCTTTCTTGTCCTCAGGGGCGCCGGCGCCGCCATCGGCTGGGGCTTTCAGTTGCAGTCGCCGCTGGTGGTGACACTGCTCGCGCTTGTCCTCTTCCTGGTCGGCCTCAGTCTTGCCGGTGCCTTTACCATCGGCGCCCGGCTTGCCGGGCTCGGACAGGGACTGGCCGGGCAGGGCGGGGAGCGGGGGGCCTTCTTCACCGGCGTTCTTGCCACTTTGGTGGCGACGCCGTGCACCGCCCCCTTCATGGCCCCGGCGATCGGCTTTGCGGTGTTCCAGCCCACCCCCGTCGCGCTCGCGGTCTTTCTCAGTCTCGGACTCGGTCTGGCGGCACCCTATCTTCTCATCGCCTTCGTGCCGGCGCTGCGGCGCCTCATGCCGAAGCCGGGGCCATGGCTCGAGACCTTCCGGCAGTTCCTCGCCTTTCCCATGTTTCTCACCGTCATCTGGCTGCTCTGGGTGCTCGGCCAGGAGGCGGGCAGCGATGCTGTGGCCTTCGCCCTGCTCGTGCTCCTCGCCGCCGCCTTCCTCATCTGGCTGTGGCGCAAGCTGACCGGATATGGTGCGAAGGGTGGTGCTGGCGTCGCGCTTCTCGCCATTCTTCTCGGCTTCGGACTTCTTGAGGCAGGCGAGGGGGTTCTCGGCCGCGGCACGCCCGATCCGCGACCGGCGCCGGCGGATTTCAGGGCCGCGCTCGGGGTGGAGCCATGGTCGCCGGAGCGCCTCGATGCGCTGCGCGCCGCGGGGCGGCCGGTCCTGGTCTACTTCACCGCCGACTGGTGCATCACCTGCAAGGTGAACGAGCGCGTCGCCTTCGCCGACGGTGATGTGCAGGCCTTTTTCCGGGCGCATGAGATTGCCGTGCTCGAGGCCGACTGGACACGCGAGGATGCGCGTATCACCCAGGCTCTGGCGCGGTTCGGGCGCAATGGCGTGCCGCTCTATCTCTTCTATCCGGCAAATGGCGGGGAGGCCGTGATCCTGCCGCAGATCCTGACCCCTGATCTCCTGCTCCGGCGCCTTGAGCAGGCATCGGGCAGCACAGCGGCGGGAGCCTGACATGCGGCATGTGCTCCTGAACGCGCTCATTGCCTTGCTGGTGCTGGCAGGCGCGACGCCGACTGCGCAGGCGGCCCCCGCGATCGGCGAACCGGCGCCGGACTTCCGCGCCGCGACCGCGCAGGGAGGGACGGTGCGTCTCGGGGACCTCAGAGGGCATGTCGTGGTCCTTGAGTGGACGAGCGATGCCTGCCCCTTCGTGCGCAAATATTACCGGACGGGCACAATGCAGCGCCTCCAGAGCCGGCTGGTCGATGCCGGGGCCATCTGGCTCTCGATCCTCTCCGATGCGCCCGGTGCCCCGGGCTATGCAGACGCCGCGGCGGCGCAGCAGATCGCCACGCGGAAGGCATCCTATGCGACGCATATCGTGCTGGATCCGGAGGGGGTTATCGCGCGTCTCTATGGTGCACGTTCAACACCGCACATGGTGCTCATCGATGCCGAAGGTCGGCTCCGTTATTGGGGCGCGATCGACGACCGACCCTCGGCGCGCCTTTCGAGCGTCGACGAGGCGCACAATTATCTCGCCGCCGCTTTCGATGCGCTCGAACGGGGGCAAGCCGTCGCCATCGCGAAGACGCGCCCTTATGGCTGTGCCATCCATCTTGCCGATCCCTGATCGGTGACGGCTGGCATCTGCGGCCGGGCAAGGCGCATGCCCCGGTGCCGCGCAGCCGCAAACTTAATCTCTTTTTAAACCCGATTTTCCATAGTCGCGGACGGACCCCGCAGGTGGAATAGCTGGCGGGGACAAGACGTCTCGGGCAACCAAGCGGGTCGCGCACCCATGTTCGTCATCATCGGTCTTGTCGTCGTTCTGAGCATGGTCTTCGGCGGGTTCATCCTTGCCGGCGGCAAGATGGAGATCATCATCCATGCCCTGCCGCACGAGTTGATGACCATCTTCGGCGGTGCGGTCGGCGCCTTCATCATCGCCAATTCGGGTGGCGTCATCAAGAAGGCGCTGGGCGGCATTATGAGCGCCTTCAAGGGACCGAAATGGAAGCGCGAGGATTTTCGCGATCTCCTGAACCTCCTCTATCTGCTGATCAAGACCATGCGTTCGAAGGGCGTCGTTGCCATCGAACAGCATATCGAGCACCCCGAGGAGTCGACGATCTTCAACCATTTCCCGAAGATCGCGGCGGACCATCATGTGGTCGCCTTCATCGCCGACTATCTGCGCATGATGACCATGAATTTCGAGGATCCGCACCAGATGGAAGACGCCATGGAAAAGGACCTCGAACGGCATCATGCCGAGGAGCACGAGCCGCAGCATGCCTTGCAGACGATGGCCGATGGACTGCCCGCCATCGGTATCATTGCCGCAGTGCTCGGCATCATCAAGACCATGGCCTCGATCAACGAGCCGGTCGAGGTTCTCGGTCGCCTCGTCGGTGGCGCGCTCGTCGGCACCTTTCTCGGCATTTTCCTGTCCTACCTGCTGGTCGCGCCGCTCGCCGGGCGGTTCGGGCAGGTGCTGCAGGAGGAAAGCCAGTTCTTCAAGATCATCAAGACCGTGCTGGTTTCGCATCTGCACGGAAACGCACCCCAGATCTCGATCGAGATCGGCCGGCGCAACATTCCGGCGCACCTGCAGCCGAGCTTCACCGAAGTCGAGGAAGCGCTCGATGACCTGCCGCCCGATCTTTGATCAGGCGCGGAAATGCCCGGCGACGGTCCACAGTCCGATGGCGATGAAGCCGAGGCCGGCGACAAGCTTGAGCGGAATTGCCGCAAGATAGCGCTCGGCGGCAACACCAAGCAGCACCGCAAGCCCGGTTGCGGCGACGAGCGCCAGCGCAGCGGCGGCAAAGACGCCCCAAGGCGAGCGCGCACCGTCGCTTGCGAAGAGGATGGTGGCGAGTTGGGTCTTGTCGCCGAGTTCGGCGAGAAACACCGTCGCAAAGATGACGAGAAGGCCTTTCATCATATGCTCCCGGATGTGGTCCGCTATTCGGCAGCAAGACCCGCGATCTCGCCAAGCCAGCGGCCGAGATCGGCACGCGCCCGGGCAATCATGGCGGCCCGGCGCTCGCGCTTGCCCATGCGTCCGGCAAGCGGCGGGAAGAGGCCGAAATTGATGTTCATGGGCTGAAAGCTGTCGCCCATCGCGCCGCCGGTGATGTGGTGAAGCAGCGCACCGAGCGCGGTCGTCTGCGGCGGTGGGCAAAAGTCAATGCCGCGCGCCTCGGCGGCGGCGAGGCGCCCGGCGATGAGGCCGATTGCCGCCGATTCGACATAGCCCTCGACGCCGGTGATCTGGCCGGCGAAGCGGATATGGGGGCGGCCTTTCAGGCGCAGATGTGCATCAAGAAGTCGCGGTGAATTGAGGAAAGTGTTGCGGTGCAAGCCGCCGAGTCGGGCGAAGCGGGCCTCCTCAAGCCCCGGGATCATGCGGAAAATGCGCGTCTGCTCACCATGCTTCAGCTTGGTCTGGAAGCCGACCATGTTGTAGAGCGTGCCGAGACGGTTGTCCTGGCGGAGCTGGACCACGGCATAGGGGCGACGGCCCGTACGCGGATCGGTAAGACCGACCGGTTTCATGGGACCGTAACGCAGGGTGTCGGGCCCGCGCTCGGCCATGACCTCGATCGGCATGCAGCCCTCGAAATAGGGCGTCGACCGCTCCCAGTCGCGAAACGCGGTCTTCTCGCCGGCCAGCAACGCCGCGATGAAGGCCTCGTACTGCGCCTTGTCGAGCGGACAGTTGATATAGTCGGCACCGTCGCCCTTGTCGTAGCGCGACTGGAACCAGGCAACCGAGAAGTCGATCGAATCCTTGTAGACGATGGGGGCGATGGCGTCGAAGAAGGCGAGGCTGTCCTCGCCGGTGGCGTCGCGGATCGCCTCGCCGAGCGCCGGTGCCGTCAAGGGGCCGGTGGCGATGATGACCGTGCCCCTGTCCTCCGGCGGCAGGTCGCTGACCTCGTCATGGCGAATCTCGAGGTGCGGATGGTCCCGGAGGGTCCGTGTGACCTGCCCGGCGAAGAGATCGCGATCGACCGCGAGTGCCGAGCCGGCGGGCACGCGTGCCGCATCGCCCGCGGCCATGACCAGCGAGCCAAGGCGCCGCATCTCCTCGTGCAGGAGGCCCACCGCATTGTTCTCCGCATCGTCCGAGCGGAAGGAGTTCGAGCAGACGAGTTCAGCGAGCTGGCCGCTGCGATGCGCCGGCGTCATCTTCCCAGGACGCATCTCGTGCAGGATCACCGCTACCCCGCTGCGCGCGATCTGCCACGCTGCCTCGGAACCGGCGAGCCCGCCGCCAATCACATGAACCGGTTTCATGGCGGCGTTTATGGTGATCGCGCCGCGCGGCGTCAATGGACCTTAGTGGGCGCCGCCGCCGCCACCGCGCAGCACGACCACCCACATGGCGATACCGATGATGGCGAACAGAACCCCGATCGCCTGCTCCATCTTTCGCTGGCTCACCTTGCCTTGCAGCCAGGGTCCGATTTGTCCGCCGATGATCACCGCGGGCACCGTGTACATCACGAGATGCCATGGAACCGCGCTGACGCCACCGGCGCGAATAAGAGTCGCGATCTGCGTGAAAGAAGCCATCGCGATGGTGACAATGACGATGAAGACGCTGGTCGCCGCTGCCACGGGAATGGGCACGCCGTTCCGCTTGGCGAGCTGCGGCATCACCACCTCGCCGATTCCCACTGACAGGAGTCCGGTCAGGAATGCGCCGATCGAGGTGGCGATAGCGCCGCGCCCGTGCCGCGGTTTCCGGAAACGGTAGACGGTCCCGTCCCGCGCGTGGATCTCGCGCATCTCGCGCTGCTTTTCATTGCCGTCGAGAAGCTCGATCTCGTGTTCGATCGGGGCGTGATGCCGGTACATGACGACGGCGAGAATCAGCATCAGCGTGCCATAGGCGCCCTTGATCACCGCTGGGTCAAGCAGATGCGTCATGAAGGCGCCGGCGATGGCCACCGGCACCGAAACCGCAATGAACGGCAGCGCACTCTTGAAGTCGATGAGGCGCTTCGTGAAATAGCCGACGAAGCCGGACGAGAAGCCAAAAGTCTCGGTCAGCAGCGCGACACCGATTGCCGCCACCGGCGTGGCGATCACATATTCCGGGCCGAGCAGGGGAAAGATGATGAGAAAGATGGGGGTGAACAGGGCCGCTCCGCCGATCCCCGACAACATCGCGGTCGTGGCGACGAGAATCGAGACCGGAAACATGAACCAGTAAAGCGTGAAGTCCACTGCATTTTCCTTGGTATTTTGTGCACACGATGTCCAGTCCGACCCTTGGCAGGAAACCACGTACCCGCGATCCCCCGCAAAGGGCAACTAACAAGTTCGTGTCCATTCTTGTGCGCCCCCGCGGGCACGCTGCGTCCGCTGCAGCTCAAGGCTCCCCATCGGTGACCGACCTGAGGCAGCCCTGCAGGGGCTCGACGAGTGGCGCGAGGCCGAGAAGGACGATCGCCAGGCGCGCCAGAAGCGTGTCGCGATCCACGGGCAGTTCGATGACCGTCGTGCTCTCGAGCCGCACCATGTCACCATCGACGAGCCGGAGCCGGTCGCTGCCGTTGCCCCCGTTGCGGGCCAGATAGCGCAACGCCTGCCGTCGCGCTGCCGCGTCCTCCGCCGTGTACGGAATCTGGCCGAGAATGGCTTCGAGGACGAGCGTCCCGCGGCCGAAGGCGGTGCCCGCGAGACGGGCCCGGAAGGGCAGGTCGAAGCAGCGAAAACGCACCACCTCGGGCGGGCGCGCCTGCCATTGCGAAAGCTGCGCTTCGGCATCGGCAAGCGCCAAATAGAGCGGCACCGGCACGGTGTCGGCCGATCGGGTGGAGCCGGTCCGGCGGGCCTGAGTTCTGGCGGGCATCGCTACCTTCGATGTCTTGCACAAGAATGCGTTACCCGACCCCCTCGCCAAACTGCTGGAGGCGGCTTAAAGAAGGGTAAAGCCGCGCCACGAAATTTGCATATGCAAAGGACCTGAGGAGAGGCGAGAGTGCCCCGCCGCCTGCCTGATCTGCCGCGCGAGGAGGAGCCGCGAGCGGGCCAGCTCGCGGTACTCCGTCGCCTCGTGCCCTATCTCTGGCCGGCGGGGCGGTGGGATCTGCGCCTGCGGGTTCTGACGGCTGCCTTCCTGCTCATCGCCGCCAAGCTTGTGACCGTCTATACCCCGTTCTTCTACAAGCGCGCCGTCGATCTTCTCGAGGATCCGGCGGCACGCGCCATCGCGGTACCGGCGGCACTGCTGGCGGCCTATGGAATGGCGCGGTTTCTTGCCGTCGCCCTGGCGCAGCTTCGCGACTGGGTGTTCACCCGCGTCTCGCAGCATGCGCTGCGTACGCTGGCGCTCGAGACCTTCCGCCACCTGCA
>JBHHTO010000136.1:0-6809 GCA_046753425.1 Rhodothalassiaceae bacterium
CGCGCCGACCTCGCGCCCGCGGCCGGGGGCTTCGCGGAGCGGCTCGCTGTCGCCATCGGGCGGATTGCGATCCGCGATGGCAGGAGCCGCTGGGGAAGCTGCTCGCGACGCGGAGTTCTCAGTTTTTCCTGGCGCCTCATTCTCGCACCGCCGGAGGTCCTCGGCTATGTCGCGGCGCATGAGGTCGTGCATCTCAAGGAGATGAATCACGGACCCCGCTTCTGGGCTCTCCTCGACTCGCTGATCGGCGACAGCCGGGCGCCGCGCCGGTGGCTGCGCGAGAATGGTGCCGCGCTCTTTGCCATCCGCCTGCCGCCCTATGAGGGGGGCGAGGAGTCGATCTGAAGGAGCGGCCGTGGCGGCCGTCCGATATGGGCGTCGATCATGAAGTCGGCCCAGATGCGGGCCGGCAGGCCGCCGCCGGTGACGTGCCGCATCGGGCGATTGTCGTCGTTGCCGACCCAGACGCCGGCCACGATATCGCTCGTAAATCCGACGAAGACGGCGTCGCGGAAGTCCTGGCTGGTGCCGGTCTTGCCCGCGGCGGGGCGGTCAATGGCGGCGGCGCGCCCGGTCCCCTCGCGCATGACCTCGGTCATCATCGAGACCAGGGCCATGAGCGGTGCCTCCGCAACCGCCCGCGTCCGCGGCTGGGGATGATAGCGATAGAGAATCTCGCCATCCGGCGACTGGATCTCGATGATCGCATAGGGCGTTACCCTATAACCGCCATTGGCGATCCCGGCATAGGCGCCGGTCAGTTCGAGGAGACTGAGCTCGGCGCTGCCAAGCGCAATGCTGGGCAGCGCAGGAATCGGGCTCTCGATGCCGAAACGCCGCGCCATGCCGGCCACCGCATCAAGGCCGGCATGCTGTGCCACACGGACCGCGACCGTGTTGATCGACTGCGCGAAAGCCTGGTGCAGTGCGACCGGCCCGCGATAACGGCCGGAGAAGTTCGTCGGCGACCAGCCGTCGATGCTGATCGGGGCATCGTCGAGCACGCTGTCCGGCCCGAGACCGGCCTCGAAACCGGCCAGATAGACGAACGGCTTGAAGGCCGAGCCCGGCTGCCGGCGCGCCTGGGTCGCACGGTTGAACTGGCTTTCGCCATAGCGGCGGCCGCCAAGCATGGCAAGTACGGCGCCATCGGGTGCGAGCGCGACCAGCGCGCCCTGTCCGACGTCGCGATCCGCGCCCTCGCGCGCCAGATGCTCGCGCAGCACCGCCTCCGCCGCCGCCTCGATGGTCGGATCAAGACTGGTAAGAATGACCATCGCCTGCCCGGGGTCGCGGACGAGCTTCTGCGCCCGCTCACGCACCCAGTCGGTGAAATACCGGATATCGGGGCCAGCCGCGTCGGGTGCCAGTTGCGCCGGATGCGCCCGTGCCCGCGCTGCTGCACGCGAAGTGAGAAAACCGGCATCAACCATGGCCGCAAGCACGGTCTCGGCGCGGGCGCGCGCGGCGCCGGGATCGTGCGTCGGCGCAAGGCGCGAGGGGGCCTTGACGATTCCCGCCAGCATCGCTGCTTCTGCGAGCGTGAGCGTGCGGGCGGAATGACCGAAGAAGGTGCGCGATGCGGCATCAAGGCCATAGGCTCCGGCGCCGAAATAGACGCGGTTGAGATAAAGCGTGAGGATCTGCTGCTTCGTGAATTCGCGCTCGAGCCACAGCGCCAGCATCAGCTCCTGCGCCTTGCGCCTGAGGCTGCGCCGGGGGGTGAGAAAGAGATTCTTGGCGAGCTGCTGGGTGAGCGTCGAGCCGCCTTCCTGCAGCCGTCCGGCACGCACATTGATCCATATCGCGCGCAGCACGCCGCGTGGGTCGAAGGCGCCGTGCGAGAAGAAACGGCGATCCTCGATCGCAAGAAGGGCGAGGATGAAAGGCTCGGGAACCTCCTCATAGGCGAGCCAGTCGCCATAGATTGGACCGTAGCTGGCCAATGTCTTGCCGGTGACCGCCTTGACGACGACGGCAGGCTCGCCTCCCGGCGCCGGCAGGGAGCCGGGGTCGGGCAGGTCGTGCGCCAGCCACAGCAAGGCCAGAACGCTCGCGATGATCGTCCAGATGGCGGCCACGGCGGTGCCATGGAGGATGCGGCGCAGCCGCCCCCGGCGGCCCTGTGGCGATCTGGCGGCGCGAGCCATTCGTGGTCCACGGTCCTTGTGCTCAGATGTCGAGATTGGCGACCTTGAGGGCATTTTCCTGGATAAAGGCGCGCCGCGGCTCGACAAGGTCGCCCATCAGTCGGGTAAACATCTCGTTGGCATCATCGGCCTGATTGACGCGCACCTGCAACAGCGTCCGCGCATCGGGATCAAGCGTCGTCTCCCACAGCTGGTCCGGATTCATCTCGCCCAGCCCCTTGTAGCGCTGGATCCCCAGCCCCTTGCGCCCGGCCGCGAGCACATGCTCGAGAAGCCGCGTCGGCCGCCCGGCCTCGACCCGCAGGTCCTTGCGCTCGAGGACGACATTGGCGGCAAAGATCGGTGCCACTTCCCGCGCGCGCTCGTCGAGCCGACGCGCTTCGGCCGCATTGAGCAGCGCCATGTCGATGACGAAATGGTCCTCGATGCCGCGCCGGCTGCGCACCATATGATAGCCGCCGGCCGCCGCCGGCTCCACCGACCAGCCGCCCTCCTCGCGACTCTCGGGACGACGGTTGAGGCGCGCCGCGAGGCGTCCGGCAATCTCGCCGGCCCGCGCCGCATCCTGTGCCGCATCGGAATTGAGCCCACCCTCGAGCGCCAGACACTCGACCAGCAGCCGGTCGTAGCGCGGCGGCACCGCGGCAAGCAGGGTCCGGATCTGCTGTGCATGATCGAGGATGGCGCGCAGGTCGGCACCGCTGCGCTGTGCCCCGTCGGCACCGGTGAGCACCGCCCCCTCGATGCCGTTGCTGATAAGATATTCCTCGAGCGCGCGCTCGTCCTTGAGATAGACCTCCGAGCGGCCCCGGCTCACCTTGTAAAGCGGTGGCTGCGCGATATAGAGGTGTCCGCGCTCGATCAGCTCCGGCATCTGGCGATAGAAGAAGGTGAGCAGGAGCGTCCGGATATGCGCGCCGTCGACATCGGCGTCGGTCATGATGATGACCTTGTGATAGCGCAGCTTCTCGATGTCGAAATCCTCGCGCCCGATGCCCGTGCCAAGCGCGGTGATGAGGGTTCCGATCTCGTTCGAGGCGAGCATGCGATCGAAGCGCGCCCGCTCGACATTGAGGATCTTGCCCCTGAGCGGCAGGATTGCCTGAAAGGCCCGGTTGCGGCCCTGCTTCGCCGAGCCACCGGCGGAATCGCCCTCGACGATGAAAAGTTCGGACTTGGCCGGATCGCGTTCCTGACAGTCGGCGAGCTTGCCGGGCAGCGAGGCGACGTCGAGCGCCCCCTTGCGCCGGGTCAGCTCGCGGGCCTTGCGCGCCGCCTCGCGGGCAGAGGCGGCGTCGATGATCTTCTGGACCACCGCGCGGGCTTCCGCCGGATGCTCCTCGAACCACTGGCCGAGCTTGTCCGAGACCACCGACTCGACCACCGGCCGGACTTCGGATGACACCAGCTTGTCCTTGGTCTGGCTCGAGAATTTCGGGTCCGGCACCTTGACCGAGAGGACCGCGGTCAGACCCTCGCGGGCGTCGTCGCCGAGGAGCGAAACCTTGGCCTTCCTGGCAAGACCGGATTCGGCCGCATAGGCGTTCACGGTCCGCGTCAGTGCGGCGCGAAAAGCGGCCAGATGGGTGCCGCCGTCGCGCTGCGGGATGTTGTTGGTGAAGCAGAGGACATTCTCGTGATAGCCGTCATTCCACTGCAACGCCAGCTCGACCGTGATGCCGTCGCGCGCGCCGGTGATGGTGATCGGCTCGCCGATCAGCGAATTGCGCGTGCGATCAAGATATTTGACATAGGCGGTGATGCCGCCCTCGTAGAAGAGCTCGACCTCGCGCGGTTCGACATGGCGCCGGTCCTCAAGCCGGATGCGGACGCCGGAATTGAGAAAGGCGAGCTCACGGAAGCGGTGCTCGAGGCGGTCGAAATCGAATTCCGTCACGCGGAAGATCGCCGGGGACGGCAGGAAGCGGACGCGGGTCCCGGTCCTGTCGCCCGCCTCGCCGACGACCTTCAGATCGGCCAGCGGCTTGCCGTGCTCGAAGCGCATGAAATGCTCCTTTCCGCCGCGCCAGATCGTGAGCTCGAGCCATTCGGAAAGCGCGTTCACCACCGAGACCCCGACACCGTGCAGTCCGCCCGAGACCTTGTAGGAATTCTGGTCGAACTTGCCGCCCGCATGGAGCTGCGTCATGATCACCTGTGCCGCCGAGATCCCCTCGCCCGCATGGATGTCGGTGGGAATGCCGCGTCCATTGTCGGTCACCGCACAGGAGCCGTCGGGATTGAGGGTCACCACGATCTCGTCGCAATAGCCGGCAAGTGCCTCGTCGATGGCATTGTCGGTGACCTCGAAGACCATATGGTGCAGGCCCGAACCGTCCTCGGTGTCGCCGATATACATGCCGGGCCGTTTGCGCACGGCATCGAGGCCTTTGAGGACCTTGATCGATTCCGCGCCATAGCTGTCGGCGCCCGGCTGCTTGTCATTGTCTTTTTCAGTCATATCCATTCGGTTCCGTCTGCGTTGCGGATGGTCACAATCGATACGGTGCGATGCGCCCGCTCTCGACCGCGAATGCCTTCAGGCGCCCGGCATGGGCGCGAAAGGCCCCGGCGTCGGTGCCGCTCATCCAGACCTGGCTGTCGAGCTGCGCCAGCAAAGCGACAAGGGCGCCGAGGCGGTGCGGGTCGAGGTGCGCCGCGATCTCGTCCAGAAGCAGCATCGGCGGCCGCGGTCCGAGGGCAGCGACGAGCCGTGCGTGGGCGAGCACGAGTCCAACGAGCAGTGCCTTCTGCTCGCCGGTCGAGCACAGCGCCGCCGGCATCGCCTTGTCGCGATGGTGCACCACGAGATCGCTGCGATGCGGGCCGGTGCCGGTGCGCCCGGCCGCCGCATCCCGCCGCCGTTCCGCGGCAAGGCGGGCGCGGTAGGTGTCCTCGGTCTCGAGCGCGCTCGCCGACCCGAGCTGCTCCTCGATCCAGCCGGCGAGGGTGATCGTTGCACCGGGGAAGCCATCGCTGCCGGTGGCCGCTGCGGCGCCAAGATGGCCGACCGTGTCGCGGCGGGCTGCCGCGATCGCCACTGCCTGTTCGGCCATGCGCGCCTCGAGCGCGCCGAGCCAGGCGGGATCGGCACCGCAGCCGCGCGCGGCGAGCAGCCGGTTGCGCTCGCGCATCGCCTGCTCAAATGCGGTCACATGCCGGCCATGCTCCGGGTGGAGCGTCAGCACGATGCGGTCGAGGAAGCGCCGCCGCGCGGCGGCGGCCTCGACGAACAGGCTGTCCATGGCCGGCGTCAGCCAGAGCAGCGACAGATACCGTGCGAGACTCTGCGGACCGCCTTCCGGCCGGCCGTGAACGCGGACGGTGCGACGCGGCCCGGCCGCTTCCTCGTCGCCGCCCGCAGCAGCCGGAGGACCGGCAACAAGCCCGGTCCCCACCCGCACCGCTTCGCCGTCGATCAACAGTTCGGCATGGACCGCCCAAGGGGTGGGCGCGCCGACCCGCGTCACCTCCTCGAGCCGGGCCCCGCGCAACCCCCGGCCTGGCGCCAGAAAGGACAGCGCCTCAAGCAGATTCGTCTTGCCCGCCCCATTGGGACCGAGCAGCAGGACCGGCCGCCGGTCCGCGGCGTCGATGGCGAGATCGAGCGCCGCATAGGAGCGATACTGCGCCAGCCTGAGCCGGGTCACATGAATTCCCGCATGATCCGCCATCGGCGCGGAAAGTGCCTGTGTTGCCATCATGCCGTCACGTCATTTGCCGATGCCCGGCCGTTGCCCCCGCCGGGCCGCCCGGCGGCAGCGCGCACGGCATCAGACCCGCATCGGCATCAGGACATAGAGCGCCGAGCCGTCCTCGCTGTCCTGCATCACCGTCGGTGAGGCGGCGTCATTGAGGAGCAGTTCCACCTCCGCGCCCTCGACCTGGTCTAGGATGTCGAGCAGGTAACGGGCGTTGAAGCCGATCTCCATGGGCTCGCCCTCATAGCTCGCGGCGACCTCCTCGGTCGCGGTGCCGCTCTCGGGGCTGTTGACCGTGAGCACCACGCGCTCCGCCTCGAGCGTCAGCTTGACCGAGCGCGACTTCTCCGACGAGATGGTCGCCACCCGGTCGACTGCTTCGGCGAAGTCGCGCGCCGTGACCACCAGCCGACGGTCATTGCCGGTCGGAATGACGCGGCTGTAATCGGGGAAGGTTCCGTCGATCAGCTTCGAAGTGACGACGGCGCTGTCAAAACCGAATCTGATCTTGGTATCGGAGAGGGAAATTTCAACCTCGCCGTCGAATTCGTCGATCAGCTTGCGAATCTCGAGCACCGTCTTGCGCGGCACGATGATTCCGGCCATGCCCGACGCGCCCCCGGGCGCCGGACGCTCGACCCGTGCCAGCCGGTGGCCGTCGGTCGCCACCGCGCGCAGCATCCCATCCGCGCCGTCGCCGGTCACATGCAGATAGATGCCGTTGAGATAATAGCGCGTCTCCTCGGTAGAAATCGCAAAGCGCGTCTTGTCGATGAGACGCTTGAGGTCGCGCGCCGGCAGCATGAAGCGGTGTGGCAGCTCACCGACATTCATAACCGGGAAATCCTCGCGCGGCAGGCAGGCGAGGGTGAAGCGCGAGCGGCCGGCGCTGAGATGCAGGCGCTGCTCCTCGAGGGCAAGGCCGACGTCCGCCCCCTCGGGAAGCTTGCGCACGATG
>JBHHTO010000137.1:0-6770 GCA_046753425.1 Rhodothalassiaceae bacterium
CGAGGCGGGTCGCTGCTGCGTCTGCATCAGCTTGGGGATGTCGACATGCGGCCCCGAGATCTGGCTCACGACATAGGGGACGTGGCCGAAATAGCTGTCGATGAGGCCATAGTCGATGCCCGGCACGCCGGCATAATAGCGGAAGATGCGCTCGATGACGTCCACATTGACCCGCTGTTTCGGCGTGAGATGAACCCGGTCGATCGCCTCCAGCCGCCGCGCGGCCGCCTCCGCCACCTTGCGGACATGGGCGAAGCCGGCCGGCGAATAGTCGGTGATGCGGTCGTTATAAGGGCCGCCGACGAGGTCTTCTGGCACATCGACGAAGCTCGAGAGCAACGGCTGCGTCTGCATGAAATCGCGCGTCGTCTCGGCGATGACCGTGTCGACGGCTGCCGCCGCCTCCGTCGTCGCCTGCTCTTTGTCCGGGGTCGATGGCCCCGGTCCGCAGGCACCGGCTGCCAGGGTCATCAGTCCGATCAGCAGAAAGGAGCCAAGCGGCCGCGTGCGGGTCATCATGTCCGGAATTCCTGTTCCAGGGGTGCGCCAAGTGGACGGAATTGAAAGGGTGCTGCATGCCGCTTGTCAATGCGCTAACGATGTCACCGGACTTCGGGAATGGCGGAGGCAGGAGGAGATGACAGGACCCTCGCGACCAGGAGGCCGGTCGGAAACGGCGGTCGTGCGGACCGTCGATGCGCTGCGGCGACGCGTTTCGGTGTGGCAGGGCGCCGGCGAGACGGTCGGGCTCGTGCCAACCATGGGGGCGCTCCATCGCGGCCATCTGGCGCTCGTCGAGCGCATGCGCGTCGAGGCCGATCGCAGCGTGGTCTCGATTTTCGTCAATCCGCTGCAATTCGGCCCGGATGAGGACTATGAGGCCTATCCGCGATGCGAGGCACAGGATGTCGCGCTCCTGCGCGAGGCCGGCGTCGATCTCGTCTATGCGCCGGCGGTGGAGACCATGTATCCCGCAGGCTTTGCGACGCGTGTGCGTGTTGGCGACATCGGCGAGCGGCTCGAAGGAGTGCACCGGCCCGGCCATTTCGAGGGCGTGGCGACCGTGGTCGCGAAGCTCTTCCTGCAAAGCGGGGCCGACCTCGCGATCTTCGGCGAGAAGGACTATCAGCAGCTTGCCCTCATCCGTCGCATGGCGGCCGACCTCGATCTGCCGCTACGCATTCTTGCGCTGCCGATCGCACGCGAGCCCGACGGGCTCGCCGCCTCCTCGCGCAATGCCTATCTGACCCCGGGCGAGCGCCGCGTTGCCCCCACGCTCTATCGCCTCCTGTGCGAGCTTGCGCGCCGCGCGGTGGCGGGCGAGGCGCTGCCATCCCTCGAGGCGGAGGGTCGCGCGCGTCTTCTCGCGGCCGGTTTCGGCCCGGTCGACTATGTCAGCTTCTGCGACGCGGTGACGCTTGCGCCGCAGGCCTCGCTCAGGGCACCGGCGCGCCTTCTTGCTGCCGCACGGCTGGGCCGGGCGCGGCTTATCGACAATGTCGCGGTGACCCCGGATCAGGCCGGAATGCGGTAGGCGGCAAGTGGCTGCTTGCCGGCCTCGATGAAGCGGCGGTCCCGCGAGAAGAGGTCGAAATGGGCAAGGAGGACGCTTGCCTCTCCGCTCCAGGCAAGATCGAGACCCTTCAGCGCGCGGACCAGCGAATCCGGAAAGCGGAGAAAATCGGCGGGCCGGCAGGCCTCGTCCAGCAGCAGGGCGCTGGCCCGGCCAAGAATCCGGATGCGCTCGACGAGACGGCAACCAAAATCGGGCGGTGCGGCGGCGAGCTCCTCGCGAAGCAGGGCGAGGGCGTGGTCCAGCCGGCCCGGATCCGGCCTCACATCGGGCAGCAGCGGCATCACCGGGGCGAGGTTTTCGAGCGCGTCGATCGCACCGGCCCGCGCGCGCCAGGGCAGGGAGCGAAAGCCGCTCGTCAGCCAGAAGGCGATGCGCTCGAGAATGAGCGCGATGTCCGCGCCCTTCATGAGAAAGTCGTCGGCTCCCGCGGACAGGCCCTTGCCCACGGCGTCCACCGAATCATGGGCCGAGAGCAGCAGCAGGGGATAGGTCCGCGGCCCGCGCCGGTTGAGACGACGGCAGAATTCGTGGCCGTCGATCCCCGGCATCTCGACGTCCGACAGCACCAGATGAAAGCGCCGCTCGCGCAGGAGCTCGAGCGCCTCGGCGGCATCGGGGCAGATGCGGATGTCGAAGCCGCGCCGCTGCAGGAAGGCGCCATAAAGCCGCGCAATCGCGGGCTCGTCATCGATCAGCAGGATCATGCGGACGCCGGCCTTTCATTGTCTGTACCGCAGCGGGGCGATTCTGGGCGCACGCGCCTTAGAAAGCGGTTAAAGGAGAAAGGCCGCCGCCAGGCCGAGGAAGGCAAAGAAGCCGATGACATCGGTGACCGTGGTCACGAAGACGCTGGAGGCGATCGCGGGATCGATGCCGAGGCGGTCGAGTGCCATCGGGATGAGAATTCCCGACAGTCCCGCGGCGATGATATTGATGACCATCGCCACGGCGATGACCGCGGCGAGACCGATATCATGAAACCAGGCGAGCGCCGTCAGCGCCACCACGATGGCGAGAAGTGCGCCATTGATGACGCTGACGGTGAGTTCCTTGGCAATGATGCGCGCGGCATTCGCCGCCGAGAGTTCTTTCGTGGCGAGGGCACGAACGGCAACGGTCATCGTCTGTGTACCGGCATTGCCGCCCATGGAGGCGACGATCGGCATGAGGACGGCGAGGGCGACCATCTGCTTGATCGTGGCATCGAAGAGCCCGATCACCAGCGACGCCAGAATGGCGGTGCCGAGATTGACGATGAGCCAGATGAAGCGGGCGCGGCTGACCTCGAAGATACCGATATTGACGTCGCCCTCGCTGACGCCGGCAAGGGCGAGGATGTCTTCCTCCGCCTCTTCCTCGATGACGTCGACGACGTCATCCACGGTGATCACGCCGACAAGGCGCCCGGAATCGTCGACCACCGCTGCCGAGATCAGGTGGTACTTGGCGAACTCGCGCGCCACCTCCTCCTGGTCGGTGGCGACATGGACGATGTGCGGCCTGGGGTTCATCACGTCGCGGATGCGGATATGCCGCCGGCAGCGCAGGACGCGCGACAGCGGAACGGAGCCGATCGGACGATAGGCGGGGTCGACGACGATCAGCTCGTAGAAATCGGCGGGAACCTCGTCCTCCTCCTGGGCGCGCAGATAGTCGATGGTCTGGCCGATGGTCCAGAATTCGGGCACCGCGATGAGATCGCGCTGCATCAGGCGCCCGGCGCTGTCCTCGGGATAGGCGAGGCCTTCCTCGACCGCCGCCCGCTCTTCCTTGGCAAGTCGCCGCAGGACCTCGTGCTGCGCCGCTTCATCCATGTCCTCGAGGACATAGATGGCGTCATCGGTCTCGAGCTGCTGCACCGCCTCGGCGACCGCCTTCGGCGGCATCGCCTCGAGCACGTCCTCGAGCGCCGCCGGGCTCAGGTCCGAGAGCACCTCAGGTTCGAGCGCGTCTCCGACAAGGCGGGCGAGCGCGCGCCGTTCGCTCGCCGAGAGAACCTCGAACAGGTCGGCGATGTCGGCGGAGTGCAGCGGCTGCACCAGATCCTTGAGCCGTTCCCTGTCGGCGGCGTCGATGACATCGCGAATCTGCTCGATGAAATCCGCCCGCAGGTGGACGTCCCTGAGGCCCCGTTCTTCGGGCGCCGGACCGCCAGCGGGCGGATCAGCGACGCCGGTCGCGCCTGTCGGCTCATGATCTTCGGGCGTCGTCATCCCTGGCTCCCGCGCGAGTGGTCGCGTTGCACATAGCAATAAACGAAAGCCCGCAGGCGGTCACCTGCGGGCTTCGAGAAATTTGGTGCGGACGAGAAGACTCGAACTTCCACGGGCTCATCGCCCACAGCGACCTCAACGCTGCGCGTCTACCAGTTCCGCCACGTCCGCAAATACCAGCGCGAATTCGGGGCTGCCATGTAGCAAAGCCAGCCCTCTCCCGCAAGGCCAAATAGGAAGTGCATGCTCGCGCTTCAAGCCCCCGGGGGCTCAGAGTTCGGCGGCCGAGGTCATGCGCGTGATCGAGATGCCGATCCGGTCGCCGACCATCATGATCTCGCCACGCGCGATGAGCTCGCCATTGGCGAAAACCCAGCATTCGTCCTCATGGCTGGCGTCGAGATCGATGACCGCGCCGCGGCCCATCTTGAGAAGCTGCCGGATCGGCATCTCGGTACGGCCGAGCACGACCGAAAGCTCGACGGTGACACGTTCTACGGCGGACATCGGGGGCAGTCACTCCTGTTGCAGGGGGTACCAGTCTCGCCGCTTATGGTTTCCATCCGGTAAACGGATCGACGCTTGCCAATCGCCGTATCGCACCGTTAAGTGCCACGCCATGATGGTTTCGGAAGCCAACTCCCCGGTCGAATGGCAGATCTTCGAGGCGCCCGTCGCTTATGAGCGGGCGGTGGCGGCCATGGAGCAAAGGGTGGCCGCGATCCGGGCTGGACTGGAACCCGAATGCGTCTGGCTGCTCGAGCATCCGCCGCTCTATACCGCGGGCACGAGCGCCCGCCCCGGCGATCTTCTCGTTCCCAATCGCTTTCCGGTCTACAGGACCGGCCGTGGTGGCCAGTTCACCTATCATGGACCGGGCCAGCGGGTCGCCTACGTGATGCTCGATCTCAAGCGCCGGGGCGGCGATCTCCGGCGTTATATCGCGGATCTCGAAGGCTGGTTGATCGCGACGCTCGCCCGCTTCGGGGTCACGGCCGAGATACGCCCGGACCGCGTCGGTGTCTGGGTGGTCCATGAGGACGGTCGCGAAGAAAAGATCGCCGCCATCGGTGTGCGCGTGCGGCGCTGGGTCAGCTATCACGGCATTGCGCTCAATGTCGCGCCCGATCTCGACCACTTCACGGGCATCGTGCCCTGCGGCATCCGCGAGCATGGTGTAACCTCGCTCGCGGCGCTCGGGATCGCGGTCGGGATGCCGGAGGTCGATGCGGCGCTGCGTGTCTCCTTTGCGGAGCAATTCGGCTGTGACCTCGTCGATGTGGCAGCGAAGGATGCAGGCGATCTCTAGCCGCGCGCTCAGGCCGTCGGCCTGACATCGAACATCGGCGAATCGGGCGCGAGGGCGGGCGCCACCTCGACCGCCTCGACATGCGCGTGCGGCGGGCCCTCATGACACAGGATTATCATGCGTTCGACGGCATCCGGCGAGCCGGCGACCACCGCCTCGACCGTGCCGTCGCGGCGATTACGTACCCAGCCGCGCAGCCCGAGGCGCGCTGCCTGCTCCCTCATCCAGGCGCGGTAGAAAACGCCCTGGACGCGACCGCGAATGCTGAGATGGAGCGCCTTTGTCGCTCCCGGCTTCGTCATCACAGGATCCGGCATGAGGTCACGATTTGGTTTCCGGCTTGATCTGTATCATAGTCCGTTCCGGCTTCGGCAGCCAAGATTTGCCGCGATATCGGGTGAAAGGGGTCACTGGAATGTCGACATCCGTCCTGCTGCTCGCTCATCTTGCCTTCTTCGCCATCTGGCTGGGCGCCCATCTCGCCGGTCTCGTCCTGCTCTGGCAGATGCGGCTTGCCGAGCGGTCCGGCGCCATGGAACAGCGACACATGGTCGTCGCCCTGATGCGCATCGAGCGGCTGTCGCGCTCTGCGTTCATCCTCATGCTGCCGCTTGGCATCGAGCTCGCGGAAGCGCGCGGACTGTTCGCGATGACCGGCGCCGGGACCGCCGGTGTCTGGCTGCTGGCCGTGATCTGGCTGATCGGGGTCTGGCGCCAGCCGCGCAGCCGGCGCACCGACCTCGCCGTCGGCATCCGCACCGCGCAGCGGGTGCTAATGGTCATCGTCGGCCTGCTCATGCTCGGCGCCGGCGCGCTGTCGCTCGCCGGCGGGCCGCCGCTTGGCGCGTCCTGGCTCGCCGCCAAGTTCATGCTCTACGGGGCGGCGCTCCTGCTCACATTCGGGATCGAGATGCTGACCCAGCCGGTGCTCTATTCGACCGAAGGCGACAGCCTGCGGCCGCCGCCGCCATTCGCGGTCTCGCTCGAGCACTCCCTGCCGCGCGCGAGCGCCCTCGCTGCACTACTGTATCTGTGTCTGCTCGCGGCGGCCTGGCTCGGTCTCACGCAGGGCGCCTGAAACAAAAAAGAAGGCGGCGCCATACTCCGCGCCGCCTATTCGAGTTGGACGACAAACCGCTCAGGCACCGGTCTGTCGCTGTCACAGGCCGCCACTGGGCCTCAGGCAAACCCGGCAGCGGTACCCTACGGGCTGCACGCGCCGTGCCAGTATCCCATACCTATATAAATCAATAAGTTGGAGATCATCGCTTGGATCAGGGACATGGCTCTGTCCCGAATCGGGACAGTTTTTGCAGCCCGCATCGGGACGTCTGTCTGCCGCTGGTACAGGCGCCGAGGCGCCGAAACAGGCGATCGCCTCAGGCGACCTCGGCATCGGCGAGCGCGCCGAGCTCGTCCGGTTTTAGGATCTCGATCCGGTTGCTTGAGAGGAGGCGAATGATGCCCTGGCGCTTGAGCCGGGAAATGGTACGGCTCACCGTCTCGAGGGTCAGGCCGAGGAAATCGGCGATATCGCCGCGCGTCATCGCGAGATGGATGGTGCGGCTCGGGTCCTTGCAGCAGCCCTGTTTCTCGGCGATGTCGAGGAGGAAGGTCGCCACGCGTTCCTCCGCCGACTTGCGCCCGAGGGTGAAGACGAGACCAAGCATGT
>JBHHTO010000138.1:0-6770 GCA_046753425.1 Rhodothalassiaceae bacterium
CGATTGCCGCCGAGTAGCGTTCGATAACCGAACCTGGGGACGCAGCCACAAATGGGACGGGCTGCGCAAAAAAGAGAAAGGGATCGTCGATGAGTGTCTTTGCCACACGGGCCTTCAACAATCACGAGCAGGTCGTCTTCTGCAGCGACCCGATCACCGGACTGAGGGCCATCATCGCCGTGCACTCGACGGTGCTCGGTCCCGCCGTCGGCGGCTGCCGTATGTGGAACTATGCCGCCGCGCATCGCAATGCGCCGGTCGACGTCGCCGAACGGCGCACCGAGGAGGATGCCATCTTCGACGTGCTCAGGCTGTCGCGCGGCATGAGCTACAAGAACGCCATGGCCGGGCTCCGGCTCGGTGGCGGCAAGTCGGTGATCATCGGCGATCCGAAGGTGGTCAAGACGCCCGAGCTCCTGCGCAAGTTCGGCGCGTTCGTCGACCGTCTGGGCGGCCGCTACTACACCGCCGAAGATGTCGGCTCGAAGCCGCGCGACATGGAAATCATCCACGAGGCGACCGATTATGTGGTCGGCCTCGAGCACGGCGCCTATGCCACCGGTGATCCTTCACCGCACACGGCAAAGGGCGTGTTCTATGGCATTGAGGCGGCGGTCAGGCACAAGCTCGGCAAGGACAGCGTCAAGGGGCTGACGGTAGCCATCCAGGGGGTCGGCAATGTCGGCCGCGATTTGGCCGATCATCTGCGTGCAGCCGGTGCGAAGCTGGTCATCGCCGACATCTCGAAGGAGAATATCGAGCGGGTTCGAGCCGGCGGACCGGCCGAGGTCGTCGATCCGGCGCAGATCCATGCGGTCGAGGCCGATGTCTTTGCCCCCTGCGCGCTCGGCGGCATCCTCAATGCGAAGACGATTCCCGAGCTCAAGGCGAAGATCGTCGCCGGCGCGGCCAACAACCAGCTCGACGACGAGGACGCCGACGACTGGCGCCTGCGTCGCCGCGGCATCCTGTACGCCCCCGATTATGTGATCAATGGCGGCGGCATCATCTCGGTCGAGTCCGAGGTGCACCGGGAGAAGCTCGACGAGGCGGAACGGGCGCGCAAGGTCCGTCGCATCGCCGATACACTGGAGAAGATCTTCGTCGAGTCCGATCGCAGCGACATGCCGACCGGGCATATCGCCAACGAGATGGCGGAGAAGATCATCGACGACCGGCGTCGCGAGATCGCCGCCGCGGCTCAGTAGGGAAACCGGGAACGGAGTGGAGCGGCGGAATGGGCTTTTTTGACGATCACATCCTGCCGCATCTCATCGACTGGGCGTGCGGCGCCGATCCGGTCACCGACATGCGCCGGCGCGTCGTGCCCGAGGCCGAGGGGCGCGTCGTCGAGATCGGCCTCGGCTCGGGCCACAATCTGCCCTTTTACGACGCCGGCAAGGTCAAGGCGGTGATTGGCGTCGACCCCTCCGGCGCCATGCTGGCCAAGGCCGCAAAACGCGCCGCCGCGGTCGGCTTTCCGGTCGAGATGGCGGCGCTCGAGGGCGAGCATCTGCCGTTCGAGGATGGTTTCGCCGACAGCGTCCTTGTCACCTACAGCCTGTGCACCATTCCCGATCCGGCAGCGGCGCTTGCCGAGATGCGGCGGGTCCTGAAACCCGGAGGCCGGCTCCTCTTTGCCGAGCACGGGGCGGCGCCCGATGATGTGGTGCGGCGCTGGCAGGACCGGCTCGACCGCCTCTTCTGGCCGAAGATATCCGGCGGCTGCCACCTCGCGCGGCATCCCGACCGCCTGATCGAGACCGCCGGCTTCCGCTTCGAGGCGATCGATCGCCTCTATCTGCCGAAGACGCCGCGGCCGATGGGCTTCAACTATGTCGGTGCCGCGCGTCCGCGCTGATCCGTTCCCTCAGGGAAAGAAGACCAGTTTGATGATGAGCGCCACCACGGTGGCGGCGAAGATGCGCCGGATGAAGGGGGCACCGCGCGTGATCGTGGCATGGGTGCCGAGCCAGCCGCCGAGGGCGGTGCCGAGCCCGAGTGCGATGCCCGCGCCCCAGGCGATCTCGACCCGGCTGGCGAAGATGAGCAGCGTCACCGGCGTGTAGACGAGGATGATGAAGACCTTGTGCATATTGACGCGCACGAGGTCGAGCCCCATCACCCGCGCCAGAATCGGCATCATGATGAAACCGACACCGATCTGGATGAAGCCGCCCCAGGCCCCGGCGGCGATCATCAGGATGTGCCCGAGCACGCGCCGCCGCGGCCGCCCGTCGACGGCGGGACCGACCGCCGCCATCAGCGCCTTCTCCGAGAGCATGAGGGCGAGCACCCCGGCCATGATCGCAGCGAGGATACGATTGAACCAGATACCGGCGACGGCGGTGCCGAGGAAGGCCCCGCCGACGGCGCCCAGGATCGCCGCCGCCGACAGGCTGAGCGAGAGGTGGAAATCGGAGAAGCCGCGGCGGCGAAAGGTGGTCACCGCGGTGATGTTCTGCATCAGGATGGCGATGCGGTTGGTGCCGTTCGCCACCGGGCCCGGCAGGCCGAGGAAGAGCATCGCCGGGACCGACAGGAGCGAGCCCCCGCCGGCGATGACATTGAGCCAGCCGGTGGCGACGCCGACGAGCATCAGGACCGGAATATGCCAGCTTTCCATCGCGCCCCCCGAAACCGCGAACGGTCATCGCGGCGTACAGTCTTGCCGACTTTGCCGTACCGAGAAAAGGGGCCTGTCGCGGATTGCTGAAATTGTGGCCGCCGTCCCTTGCCGCGGACGGTCAGTTCGGGCATGACCTGAACGAGGACTGCACCACGCGGGCGCGGCAAATTGGTCTGGCCTGGAGGTAACGATCCGCCATGAGCTTTCTCTGCCGCATCATCGACTTCTTCCTCGAGCACAATGTCACGCCCTTCCTGATCGCCGTCTCGCTTGTTCTGGGAGGCATCGCGATCGGGCTGACGCCGCGCGAGGAGGAACCGCAGATCGTCGTTCCCATGGCCGATGTCTTCATTCGCGCGCCATCGCTCTCCGCGCGCGAGGTGGAAAGGCAGGTGGCGTCCCCGCTCGAGCGCCTGCTGACGCAGATCGACGGTGTCGAGCATGTCTATTCGATGTCGCGCCCCGGCGAAGCGGTGGTCACGGTGCGCTTTTATGTCGGCGAGGACCGCGAAGACAGCCTGGTCAAGATCTACAACAAGATCTATTCGCACACCGACCTCATCCCGCCCGACGTCAGCTCCTGGGTCGTCAAACCGATCGAGATCGATGACGTCCCGATCGTCATCGCGACATTGTGGAGCGAGCGCCCCGAGGTGGTCGACGACTACGGGCTGCGGCGTATCGCCGAGGAGGTCCGGACCGAACTGCAGGCGCTGCCGCAGACCAACCGCACGGATATCGTCGGCGGCCGCCCGCGGGTGATCCGGGTCGAGCTCGACCCCGATGCGCTCGCCGCGCATCAGACGGCGGCACTTGATGTCGCCTGGGCGCTCGGGGTCTCGAACGTGCGCCGCACCACCACCGGTTACGACCGCGGGAACACCCGTTATCTCGTCGATGCCGGCGTCGTCTTCCCCGACGCACGCGGGCTCGAAAGCGCGGTGGTCAACGTCGTCGACGGGCGTCCGGTGCATCTCGTCGACGTCGCCCGCGTCGTCGATGGCCCGTCCGAACCTGTCGGCTACAGCGCGATCGGCTTCGGCGCTGCCGAGCGGGAGGCGGGCCGGGCACAGAGCGGTGTCTATTACCCGGCCGTCAACATCGCCGTTGCCAAGGAGAAGGGCAGCAATGCGGTCTGGGTCGCGGACCGCATCGTCGAACGCCTGGAAGAGCTCAAGGCGACCCATTTTCCCGCCGGCGTGCATGTGCGCATCACGCGCAATTACGGCGAGACCGCCAACGACAAGGTGAACGAGCTTCTCGAGGCGCTGGTCGTGGCGATGATCATCGTCATTGCGCTCATCGCCTGGGCGCTCGGCTGGCGCGAAGGCCTCATCGTCGCGACCGCGGTGTCGATCACGTTTGCGCTCACGCTGATGATCAACTACTGGGCCGGCTACAGCATCAACCGGGTGACGCTCTTTGCCCTCATTCTCTCGCTCGGACTCGTCGTCGACGACCCGGTGGTCGATGTCGAGAACATCTATCGCCACCTCCGGGCCAGGACCGAACCGCCGCTCAAGGCCGTGCGACGGGCCGTGAACGAGGTGCGCCCGCCGATCCTTCTTGCCACGCTCGCGGTCATCGTCTCCTTCCTGCCGATGTATCTGATCACCGGCATGATGGGGCCCTATATGAGCCCGATGGCGCTCAACGTGCCGGTGGCGATGGGCGCGTCGATGTTCGTCGCCTTCACGATCACGCCCTGGCTCAGCTATCACGTACTCAAGAAGCGCGCCGAGCGGGCACCGCCCGACCCCGGCGCGCGCGACGTCACCAGGTCGGCGATCTACCGGCGCTATGAACGGCTGATCGCGCCCTTCATTCGCAGCCCGCGCCACGCCGCCCTGTTTCTCGGCGTCCTCGGTGCGCTCTTTGTCGCCGCGGCGCTGATGGCCGCGTTTCGTGCGGTGCCCCTCAAGATGCTGCCCTTTGACAACAAGAACGAACTGCAGATCGTCATCAACCCGCCTGAAGGGACAACGCTCGAGGAGACCGACGCCATCGCGCGACGGCTCGGCGAGGTGCTGCGCGAGGCCGTCGAGGTGCGCGATTTCGTGATCTATTCGGGGCTGGCCTCGCCGATGGACTTCAACGGCATGGTGCGCCACTATTTCCTCAGAAAGGGCCCGAACGTTGCCGAGATCCGGGTCAATTTCCTGGCCAAGAAGCGGCGCGAGATGCAGTCGCACGAGATCGCGCTGCGGCTGCGTGATCGGCTTGAGGCCGTCGCCCGCGAGGCGCACACGCGCATCGCTATCGTCGAGGTGCCGCCGGGACCGCCCGTGCTCGCCACCGTGACGGCCGAGGTCTATGGTGAACCGACAACACCCTATGCACGCCTGCGCGAGGCGGCGCGCACCGTTGAGGCCCGCCTTGCACGCGAGCCGGCGGTGAGCGATGTCGACTCCACTGTCGAGGATCCGTCGCTCAAGCGCATTTTCGTTACCGACAAGGAGAAGGCCGCGCTCTCGGGCATCGCCACCGAGGACGTGGCGAACACCGTGAAGCTCGCCATCGACGGCCTCGATGTCAGCCGTCTGCATCTGCCCGACGAGGCGCAGCCGCTGCCCATCCGCCTGCGTGTCGCGCGGCCGGCGCGTTCGGGTGAAGCGAAGCTCGCGGCACTCGCGGTCAAGGGCCGGCCGGGGATCGTCAAGGTCCGCGAGGCGGGTGCGCTCCGGGACGCGCCGATTCCCGTGGTGCGCCTTGGCGAGCTCGGGCGGTTCGTCAGTGAGCCGGCGGAAAAGGCGATCTACCACAAGGATCTTGTGCCTGTGGTCTATGTCTATGCCGAGCCTGTGGGCCGCGCGCCGGCCGCCGTCGTCGCCGATGTCGCCGCCGACATGCTGCCGCCCGGTACGGCGGTGGACGGTACGGGCGCAGAGCCGCGCCCCCTCTCGGCGCGCAGCTATTTCGACAATGGCGGCGGCGACCTGTGGTCGCTTCCCGAGGGGACGCGCGTCGAATGGCTCGGCGAGGGCGAGCTCAAGATCACGCGCGATGTCTTTCGTGATCTCGGCATCGCCTTCGGGGTCGCGCTCGTCGGTATCTACATGATCCTCGTCTATCAGACCGCGAGCTATGCCATGCCCTTCATCCTGATGCTCTCGATCCCGCTCACCATGATCGGCATCATGCCCGGCTTCTGGCTTCTGAACGCGCTCACCGGAGCACCGGTCGCCGGCTACGCCAACCCGGTCTTCTTCACTGCCACGGCGATGATCGGCATGATTGCGCTCTCGGGCATTGCGGTGCGCAACGCCATCCTGCTGATCGAGTTCCTGCATGTCGGCCTCGCGCGCGGGCTCGGCCTCCGCGAGGCGGTGTGCCACGCCGGCGCGGTGCGCATCCGGCCCATCCTGCTCACCGCCGGGCCGGCGATGCTGGCGGCGGCGCCGATCACGCTTGACCCGGTCTTCTCCGGGCTCGCCTGGGCGCTCATCTTCGGCCTCGTCGTGTCCACCGCCTTCACCCTTCTTGTCGTTCCCATGGCCTATTACTGGGTCTATCGCAATCGCCCCGGCCACGGTCTGCCGACGGGCGTCGCCATCGTGGAGGAACTGGAATGAAGCGCCCCTTCAAAGGATCGAAATTCTGGGAGGCGGTGGCCGGTCTCGTCGGCGTGGCGTTGGTCATCGTCTGGCTTTCGGGCGGTTTCTCGCCGCGTGTCGCCCCGGGCTCGGTGGCGCTTGCGGGTGCGAGCGTCCCCACGGATGCGCCGCGTGCGACAGTCGAGATGATCGAGACGCCCGAAATCGAATGGACGAGTGGCACCGTCACCTCGGCCCGTGAAACGACGGTGGCGGCCCGCATCCTCGCCCGCATCGCCGAGATCAGGGTGCGCGCCGGCGATGTGGTCCGCCGCGGCGATGTGCTCGTCGTCTTCGAATCGAAGGACATCGAGGCGCGCGTGGCGCAGGCCCGCGATGCACTCAATACGGCGAAGGCCCGGCTTGCGCTCGCCACCGCCGAGAAGGAGCGTTTCACGCCGCTTTATGAGAGCGGGGTCATCCCGCGCCAGCGCTATGACGAGGTGATTGCGAAAGGGGCTGGCATAGATAAGGAATTTTCCTTATGAATGCGAGATGGTTAGAAAGCGTCGCCGGAGTCGCCTTCCGCGAAGTACTCAGGAAGAGCT
>JBHHTO010000139.1:0-6753 GCA_046753425.1 Rhodothalassiaceae bacterium
GACTTGCACCGACGCGCCATTTCCGCCACCGTCGCGGCATGACGCGGGGCGCAACAATGAACCATCTCGGTGTCATCGGCGGCGGTGCCTGGGGCACCGCGCTGGGCTCCGTCTTCGTCCGCGCCGGGCGGGACACGCTTCTGTGGGCACGCGAGCCAGAGGTGGTTGACGAGATCAATTCCGGCCACGAGAACAGTCTTTTCCTCCGCGGTATCGCACTTCCCGAGGGGCTGCGTGCAAGCGGCGATCTCGCCGATTTCGCCGACATGGAGGCACTCTTCCTCGTCACGCCGGCGCAGCACATGCGGGCGACGGCCGAGGCGCTGCGCCCGCATCTCCGGCGACGGATGCCGCTCGTGATCTGCGCCAAGGGGATCGAGCGGGAGAGCGGCAAGCTGATGAGCACGGTGCTCGCCGAGACGCTGCCCGGCCATCCGCTCGCCGTGCTCTCGGGCCCGACATTCGCTACCGAGGTGGCACGCGGCCTGCCCGCTGCACTTACCCTCGCCACGGCGGAAGAATTGCTGGGGCGGGCGCTGATGGCGGCGATCGCACGGCCCACCTTCCGCACCTATTTTTCCCCTGACCCCGTCGGCGCGCAGATCGGCGGTGCGGTGAAGAATGTGCTCGCCATCGCCTGTGGCGTGGTCGCCGGTCTGAGGCTGGGCGAGAACGCCCGCGCCGCGCTGATCACCCGCGGACTTGCCGAGATGACCCGCTTCGGGGAGGCCATGGGGGCGCGGCGCGAGACCCTGATGGGGCTCTCGGGCGTCGGCGACCTCATTCTCACCTGCTCGTCCGAGCAGTCGCGCAACATGTCGCTCGGCAAGGCGCTGGGCGAAGGCCGTCGCGCCGCCGATGTCCTCGCCGAACGGCGCTCGGTCGCGGAAGGCGTGTGGAGCGCCGAAGTGGTCGCCCGCCTCGGCCGTGAACACGGAATCGAGATGCCGATCACCGATGCGGTGGTGGCGCTGCTCGCACCCGACGCCCGCGTCGGCGCCGTCGTCGAGGGCCTGCTCGCCCGACCCCTGAAAGCAGAGGAGCCCTGATGTCCCTTTTTGCGATCATCGCCCATGACAAGGACGGTGGCCGTGCCATCCGCGCCACCGCCAGGCAGGCCCATCTCGACTATCTCGCCGACGCCGGCGAGCGGCTCAAGCTCGCCGGTCCCCTGCGCGATGCGGAGGAGAAACCGATCGGCAGCCTCATCGTCATCGACGCCGCGAGCGAGACCGCGGCCCGCCTTTTCGCCGAGAACGACCCCTATGCGCAGGCGGGACTCTTCGCCCGCGTCGAGATCCACTCCTTCGCCGCACTGCTCGGCCGCTGGGCGCACAGCGGGGACTGACGGGGATGGCGTACTGGCTGGTGAAAAGCGAGCCCGGCACCTGGTCCTGGGAGGACCAGACAAGGGCCGGACGGACCCATTGGGACGGCGTGCGCAACGCCCAGGCGCTGGGCAACATGCGGCGCATGGCGGTGGGCGACGAGGCCTTCTTCTACCATTCCGGAAAGGAGCGGCGGATCGTCGGCATCGTGCGCATCGTGCGCGCTTTCTACGACGATCCGAATGACCCGAAGTCGGGCCTTGTCGATGTCGAGACCGTGGCACCGCTCAAGCGCCCGGTGACGCTTGCCGAGATCAAGGCCGATCCGGCGTTCGCCGACCTTGCGCTCGTACGCCAACCACGCCTGTCGGTGATGCCGGTCAGCCCGGCGCAGTGGCAGCGCCTGCGCGAGATGGGCGGGGTCGGGGACTGAGCCCGGAGGAACTGCCTCAGGCCGCGCGGGCAAGGCGTTCGCGCCGCCAGGCGACATAGCGCCAGCCTGCGTGCGACACCAGGTCGGCGATCCGGCCATCGGGATTGACCGCTGCCGCGCGCAGGATCATGCGCGCCGCGGTATCGACATGATGCCTCCTGTAGAGGCTCATCGCGCGCCGCCAGTAGGCGTGCGCGCAGGTCTCCCTGTCATAGGGCGTCTGCGGGTCCCTGGGGCGGATATTGGCGGCGAAATAGGCATAGGCCAGCTCGTCGTCCTCGGCTTCCTCGGCGCGGCCGAGGGCCACCTTGAGCCGCGCCAGCGGCCCGAGCCGCTCGCTTGCCTGATAGCGTTTGAAGTGCTTGTGGAAAAGCCGGTAGTGGAAGAACTCGTCGCTGGCGATGCGGCGGCAGATCTCCTTCAGCACCGGTTCGTCGGTGGCGTCGCGGATGGCGGAGTAGAAGGACGAGGTCCCGGTCTCGACGACACAGCGGGCGATCAGCTCGCCGGTGCGGCTGCCGCGCACCGACTGCTCGGCATCGACCGGAATCCGGTAGCCCTCGCGGAAGAGCGCAAGGCTGCGCTCAAACGAGAATTCGGGATCGGCCATTTCCGCCCAGCGCCCGAGCGCGGCACCGTGCTGCTCCTCCTCGCGCCCCCAGGCCGCGGCCGCCGCCCGGAAGGCGGCGTCGTCAGCGAAGACGCGATTGAGATAGGTGACATAATCGGCGGCATTGGCCTCGACGAGCGAAGCCGCCTTGACAATCGCGAGCAGATCCGGGGTCACCTTGTCGGGCTGGAATTCGTCCCAGGGGATCGAGTCGAGGGTCCAACGCGGGCTCATGTGCGGCACCTCCCCAAGCGGTTCGCTTGTCCACATCATGCAACCGGTCAACCGATCGCCAAGAGTGCAAGTCTAGACCGGCCACGGAATTCGGTCAAAAACTGGTGCCGATTCGCATGGCATTTCAGTGCCATCGGATATTGGCGGGGCGGATGCCGGCGTCAAGATGGTGACAGATGAGGACAGGGCTCGGACCCCGGGACAAATATCCTGCATTGCTCGTCCTCCGCTCGTGCCGGGCCTGTCGAAGGACGAGCGGAGGGCTTCGACGCCCCGCCACACGCGGCTCTCAGCCCGGACGGACCCTCTATGGGCCGTCAGTTGACCCGGATTCGGAGTTCGTCAGTCAAAAAACGAATCGAGTCTAGCCCGCGACAATCGCGAGAAGCGCCCGCCGCCAGGCAAGCTCCTTGCCGAGCCGGGCGCGCTCGCGATCGTCGCGCGAATCGGCGAGGTCTTCCTCGGTGTTGCGGATCTCGGCCTCGAGTTGCGCGCGATCGACCGAAGCCGGATCGACGGCGCCCTCGGCGAGAACGGTCAGCCCGTCCGGCCCAACCTCGGCAAATCCGCCTTGCAAGAAAAGGCGCCTTGCCTCTCCGGGCTCGGTCTCGAAAATCTCGAGCAGGCCCGGACGGATGGTGGAGATCACCGGCGCATGGCCGGGCAGGACGCCGAAATCGCCTTCCGTGCCCGGCACCACGACATGTGCGGCGCGCATGTCGAGAAGCCGGCGTTCCGGCGTGACGAGCTCGAAATGCATCTGATCGGCCATGTCGGCGTCCCCGTTTCTCGTTTCGGCCTAGGCCGCCTCGGCGGCGAGCTTTTCCGCCTTGGCACGGGCATCCTCGATGGTGCCCACCATGTAGAAGGCCGCCTCGGGCATGTCGTCGCATTCGCCGGCGACGATCGCGGCAAAGCCCCTGATCGTGTCCTCGAGCTCGACGAAGACGCCGGGAAAGCCGGTGAACACCTCGGCAACGTGGAAGGGCTGGCTGAGGAAGCGCTGGATCTTGCGCGCCCGCGCGACGATCAGCTTGTCCTCTTCCGAAAGCTCGTCCATGCCGAGAATGGCGATGATGTCCTGCAGCGACTTGTAGGTCTGTAGCACCCGCTGCACGTCGCGCGCGACGCGGTAGTGTTCCTCGCCGATGATCCGCGGATCGAGCATGCGCGAGGTCGAATCGAGGGGATCGACCGCGGGATAGATGCCAAGCTCGGCAATCTGGCGCGAGAGCACCGTGGTCGCGTCGAGATGCGCGAAGGAGGTCGCGGGCGCCGGGTCGGTGAGGTCGTCGGCCGGTACGTAGATCGCCTGCACCGAGGTGATCGAGCCCTTGGTGGTCGAGGTGATGCGCTCCTGCAGCGCGCCCATGTCGGTGGCGAGCGTCGGCTGATAGCCGACCGCCGAGGGGATGCGCCCGAGCAGCGCCGAGACCTCCGAGCCGGCCTGCGTGAAACGGAAGATGTTGTCGACGAAGAAGAGCACGTCCTGGCCTTCCTCGTCGCGGAAATATTCGGCCAGCGTGAGACCGGTGAGGCCGACCCGGGCGCGGGCGCCGGGCGGCTCGTTCATCTGGCCATAGACGAGCGCCGCCTTCGATTCGCCGTCCGGCTTGATGACGCCGGATTCCATCATCTCGTGATAGAGGTCGTTGCCCTCGCGGGTACGCTCACCGACCCCAGCGAAGACCGAATAGCCGCCATGGCCCTTGGCGATATTGTTGATCAGCTCCATGATGAGCACGGTCTTGCCGACGCCGGCACCGCCGAAGAGCCCGATCTTGCCGCCCTTGGCATAAGGCGCGAGAAGGTCGACGACCTTGATCCCGGTAACGAGGATTTCCTGCTCCGTCGACTGCTCAACGAAGGCCGGTGCCTCCTTGTGGATCGGCGAGCGCATCTTCGCGCCGACAGGCCCGCGCTCGTCGACCGGCTCGCCGATGACATTGAGAATGCGGCCGAGCGTCTCCGGTCCCACCGGCACCGAGATCGGCTCGCCCGTGTCCTTCACCTCCTGGCCGCGGACGAGACCGTCGGTCGAGTCCATGGCAATCGTGCGCACGATATTCTCGCCGAGATGCTGCGCGACCTCGAGCACCAGCCGATTGCCCTGATTGTCGACCTCGAGCGCGTTCAGAATCTCGGGCAGATCGTCGTCGAACTGGACGTCGACCACGGGTCCGATGACGGCGACGATCCGCCCGACAAGATTGCTGCTCTCTGCCATCGCTCTCTTCTCCTCATCTGCGGCCCATGCGAAAGGGCCACGCCTCTTGGGCATTCCTCGTTACAGCGCCTCGGCGCCGGAAATGATCTCGATCAGCTCCTTGGTGATCACCGCCTGGCGCGTGCGATTGTATTGCAGCGTCAGGCGATCGATGAGGTCGCCGGCATTGCGCGTCGCCGAGTCCATGGCCGTCATCCGCGCGCCCTGCTCGGACGCCGCATTCTCGAGCAGGCCGCGATAGATCTGCACCGCCACATTGAGCGGCAGGAGATCGGCGAGGATGTCCTCCTCGTCGGGCTCGAACTCGTAGATCGCGTCGCCGAGCGCGGATGTGGCATCGGCTTCCGGCAACGGCACCGGGATGAGCTGCTGTTCGGTCGGCACCTGCGTCAGCGCCGACTTGAAGCGGGCATAGAAGAGGAGCGCGACGTCAAAGCCCCCCTCATCGAACAGCGCCCGCACCCGCTCGGCGATCCGTTCGGCGTCTGCAAAGCCGGGCGTGCGCACCCCGGCGAGGTCCATCGAGTCGATAATGCGGTCGCCATGCTCGCGGCGCAGCATGGCACGCCCCTTCCTGCCGATGCAGAAGATCTTCACCTCCTTGCCCTCGGCAAGAAGCCGGGCGATACGCTGCCGCGCGGCGCGCACGATATTGGTGTTGAAGCCACCGCACAGGCCGCGCTCGGAGGTGGCGACAACGACAAGATAGGTGTCGTCGCGGCCGGTCCCGACGAGCAGCCGCGGCGCCATCTCTTCGGCCGCCACCGCCTGGCCGAGAGCGGCGAGGATGCGCACCGTCTGGTCCGCATAGGGGCGTGCGTTCTCCGCCGCCTCCTGCGCCCGCTTGAGCTTGGAGGCGGCGACCATCTTCATCGCCTTGGTGATCTTTTGCGTCGATCGGACGCTGGCGATGCGGTCTCGGAGATCCTTGAGGCTGGCCATGGCTGTCCCTTGGCGGCGCGCGTTCCGGCGTCAGGTCAGGAAAACTTCGCGGCGAAGGATTCGAGAATGGCACTCAATTCCTTCTCCGTCGCCTCGTCGAGCTTCTGTGACTCGCGGATCTTCGCCAGAAGGTCGCCATGCTTGGCGCGCATCTGGGCAAGGAATTCCGTTTCGAAACGGGTCACCTCGGCCACCGGCACCGCGTCGAGATAGCCGCGCGTCCCGGCGAAGATCGCCACCACCTGCTCCTCCACCGGCATCGGCGAGTATTGCGGCTGCTTCAGAAGCTCGGTCAGCCGCTGGCCACGCTGGAGCAGGCGCTGCGTCGCCTTGTCGAGGTCGGAGCCGAACTGCGCGAAGGCCTCCATCTCGCGGAACTGCGCGAGCTCGAGCTTCATCGAGCCGGCGACCTGCTTCATCGCCTTGATCTGTGCCGCCGAGCCGACACGGGAGACCGACAGGCCGACATTGATGGCCGGGCGGATGCCGCGATAGAAAAGCCCGGTCTCAAGGAAGATCTGGCCGTCGGTGATCGAGATCACATTGGTCGGGATATAGGCCGACACGTCGCCGGCCTGGGTCTCGACGATGGGCAGCGCGGTCAGCGATCCGGCACCGTGATCGTCATTGAGCTTGGCGGCGCGCTCGAGAAGCCGGCTGTGGAGATAGAAGACGTCGCCGGGATAGGCCTCGCGCCCCGGCGGGCGGCGGAGAAGCAGCGACATCTGGCGATAGGCGACAGCCTGCTTGGAGAGATCGTCATAGACGATCACCGCGTGCATGCCGTTGTCGCGAAAGTACTCACCCATGGTACAGCCGGCATAGGGCGCGAGGAACTGCAGCGGCGCCGGCTCGGACGCTGTCGCGGCGACGACGATGGAATAGTCCATCGCGCCATATTCCTCGAGCGCCTTCACGATCTGCGCCACCGTCGAGCGCTTCTGGCCGACCGCGACATAGACGCAGTAGAGCTTCTTCG
>JBHHTO010000140.1:0-6664 GCA_046753425.1 Rhodothalassiaceae bacterium
GTCGCAGATGTCGATCATCTCCTGGACCTCGCCGAGGCCCTCCTCGAGGATCTTGCCGCACTCGATCGTCACCAGCCGTCCGAGCGGTTCCTTGTGCGCCCGCAGCTCCTCGCCGAAGAGACGGATGAGTGCGCCGCGCTGCGGTGCCGGTCGCTGGCGCCAGGTCGCGAAGGCAGCCGCCGCGGCCGCCACCTTGCGGGCCACATCATCGGCGTCATCGGGAACGAGTCGCGCGATCTCCCGGCCGTCGATCGGTGAGCGGACGGCGAGCGTCCCATCGCGGAGCGCGGCGGCATCGAGATGGAGGGCGGAGAGGGTCTCGCTCAGGGTCGTCATCGGATCTCCTCGTGCGTCTTGCCGGATTGTCCATGCGTCCTCGCCGGTGCCTGCCGGATGGCGGACGTGCCACCGTGCCGGCGCCGCCGCGTGCGTTCCCTAGTCGCTTTCCCGCGCGGCGTCAAAACCGTCGCCGTCGCCATCGACGCGGGGCGTACCAAAGCGCTCGGAATAGCGCCGGGTCACGCGCTCGACGGGAAGCAGGATGAAGACATCGGTGGTTCCGAACTGATGGTCGACAACCGCGCCGTCGCCGATGAAGCAGCCGAGGCGGAGATAGCCCTTGATGAGTGGCGGCAGCGCCCGTCGGGCGGCGCGGACATCGACCGCCGCGGCCGGCAGGCGGTCCATGGGCACATGACGCCCGGGAACCGCCCGGACGCGGAACTCGGGCGGGCAGAGATGGTGGTGGTAGAGATAGGCGAGCGGCAGCCTGAGCGGCTCCGGGTCGGTCCCCGGCAGCGAGGCACAGCCGAAGAGATAGGCGATATTGTGCTCGTAGAGATAGCTGGCGATGCCCTTCCACAGCAGGCTGATGGTCGTGTTCGTCCGATAGTCGCGATGGACGCAGGACCGCCCGAGCTCGAGGAGCTGGCCCCGGTGCCGCATGCGGGACCGGAAGCCGTCGCTCATCAGCGGCGACAGTTCATATTCCTGCGAGGAATAGAAGCCGGAATGCCGCAGCGCCACCTCTTCGCGCAGGAGCCGGTAGGTGCCGACCACGCGTTCGTCGGCCGGGCGCGCGTGGTCGAGCACGAGCAGGTGATCGCACAAGGGGTCGTAGGCGTCCATGTCGCGACGCTCGCGCCGCATCGCCGGGCTCGGCCGCGCCGCCATTTCCTCATAGAAGATGCGATAGCGCAGGCGTTGCGCCGCCTCGACCTCGGCCACATCGCGGGCGCAGCGCACCTCGAGGGCGCCGGCACGGACATAGATCGCGGGCCGCGGCTCTCCATCGGCGCACAGGGCCTGTTCCTCGCCTGTCATGTCCCTCGTCACCTGCCCGCTCCGCCACCGTTGCCCTGCCGCGATGCCGGCGACCGGCGACCGGCGTCCTGTCCATACAGGGGCGCAGTCTGACCGAGAGCGCCGCCGATCTCAACAGAAAGTCGCGTCGGCCCCGGGCACCCGGTTTCAGGAGGTCGTCTGCGCGGCATCCCGGACCGTGAAGCCGCGCCGCCACAAGAGCCACAGGAGCACGAGGCCGGGCAGGGCGGCAAGCGTCGTCAGGAGGTAGAAGTCGAACCAGCCCACCGTTTCCGCGAGGGCACCGGAGGGCCCGCCGACCCATGTCCGGGCGACGCTGGCAAGCGAGGACAGCAGCGCATATTGCGTCGCGGTGAAGGCGAGGTGGCAGAGGCCCGAGAGATAGGCGATGAAGACGACGAGGCCGATCCCCGAAGCGAAATTCTCGAGCCCGACGGCGAGCGCGAGAAACCACACATCATGCCCGACAAGGGCGAGGGCCGCGAACATGAGATTGGTCAGCATCATGAAGAGCCCGGTGACGAGGAGCGCCCGAAAGAGGCCGATGGCATAGGTGAGCGATCCGCCGAGGGCGGTGCCGGCCATCAGCGCGACGAAGCCGACGGTCTTGTTGGCGAAGGCGATCTCGCTGTTGTCGAAACCGAGATCGACAAGAAAGGGCGGCATCATGAGTTGCCCCATGGCGTCGCCGAGCTTGTAGATGAGGACAAAGAGGAGAATGAGGAGGGCCGACGGCCGCTGCAGGAATTCGATGAAGGGAACGATGACGCTCGCGTGCAGCCACGCGCCGGCGGTCGCCAGCCAGGACGGCCAGCCGGGCCTTTGTGCGAGAAAAGCCCGGGCCGCTTTTCCATCTTCGTCCCCGGCTGCCACCATCGCATCGTGACGCGCCGGCTCGCCGATGAGAAGCGCCGCAATCGTTCCCGGCAGGACGAGAAGTGCCATCAGGACATAGACCACGGACCAGTCGAGATGGTCGGCAAGCAGCAGCGCGCCGGCGCCGGCAAGAAGATTGGCGGTGCGATAGCCGAAGGTGTTCATCGCCGCGCCCGCCGCCTGCTCCGCCTCGTCAAGAAGCTCGATACGGTAGGCGTCGATGACGATGTCCTGGGTCGCCGAGAAGAAAGCGACGAGGAAGGCGAAGACCGCCATCGTGCCGAGCGCCTGCCTCGGGTCCTGGGCGGCGAGGCCGAGAAGGGAAAGCACAAGCAGCGTCTGCGTCGACAGGAGCCAGCCGCGGCGCGCGCCGAGACGGCCGAAGAGCGGGATGCGCAGGCGATCGACGAGCGGCGCCCAGACGAATTTCAGCGCATAGGGCGTGGTCAGGGCGGCGAAAAGGCCGATATCGGTCTTCGACACGCCCTCGCGCGCGAGCCAGTAGGCAAGCGTCGACAGCGTCAGGGTGAGCGGAAAACCGCTCGCCATGCCGAAACCGAAAATGGCGATCAGCCGTGGCCTGCCATAGACGGCAAGGGCGTCCCGCAGTCTGTCGATCCCGATCATGGCCCGCAGCCTAGGCGGCGGAAGCGGCGAGAGAAAGACCGAAATTGGGCGCCCGGGGTCAGAGCCGCGCCGCCGGCGCGATGCGGCGATAGCTCAGCGCCTCGGCGATATGCGTGCGTGCCACCGCCTCGGCGCCTTCGAGATCGGCGAGCGTGCGCGCCACCCTGAGCACCCGGTGATAGCCGCGGGCCGAGAGCCGCATGCGCTCGATCGCTCGGTCGAGGAGCTCGCGGCCGCGTGCATCGGGGCGGGCGATCTCCTCGAGCAGCGTTCCGTCGGCCTCGGCATTGGTGCGCAACTCCGCCGCGCCGAGCGCGAGAAACCGCTGGCGCTGGCGTTGGCGCGCAGCAGCAACGCGATCCGCCACCATCGCCGAGTCCTCCGCCGGCGGTGGCAGGCCGAGATCGGCGGCCGAGACGTTCGGCACCTCGACATGGAGATCGATGCGGTCAAAGAGCGGCCCCGAGATCTTCGCCTGATACTCTGCCGCACAGCGCGGCGCCCGCGCGCAGGCGAGCCCCGCATCGTCGAGATAGCCGCAGCGGCAGGGGTTCATCGCGGCGACGAGCTGAAAGCGCGCGGGATAGGTCACATGGGCGGTGGCGCGGGCGACCACCGCCTTGCCGCTCTCGATCGGCTGGCGCAGCGATTCGAGGGCGGCGCGCGAGAATTCCGGCAACTCGTCGAGAAAAAGAACGCCGAGATGGGCGAGGCTGACCTCGCCCGGCTTCGCCCGTGTGCCACCACCGATCAGCGCCGGCATCGAGGCCGAATGGTGCGGGCTGCGAAAGGGGCGACAGCGGCTGATCGCGCCACCCTCGAGCGCGCCGGCGACGGAGGCGATCATCGACACCTCGAGCGCTTCGGCGGGCTCGAGCGGCGGCAGGATCGAGGGCATGCGCGCCGCCAGCATCGACTTGCCGGCCCCGGGCGGGCCGATCAGGAGCAGATTGTGCCCGCCCGCGGCGGCGACCTCGAGCGCCCGCTTGGCCGTCTCCTGGCCCTTGATGTCCTTGAGGTCGGGCGGCGCCGGTCCCTCCTCGACGAGGCGCGGCTCGGGCCGGGCGAGCAGCTGGCTGCCCTTGAGATGGTTGACGAGGGAAAGAAGGTCGGGGGCGGCGATGATGTCAATGTCGCCGGCCCAGGCAGCCTCCCCGCCCTGCGCCGCGGGGCAGGCGAGAATGCGCTCGCTCTCGGCGGCGGCGAGCGCCGCCGGCAACACGCCGGGCACGGCACCGATGCGGCCATCGAGCGAGAGCTCACCAAGGGCGAGAAGCCGGTCCGCATCCTCGAGCGACAGGACCCCGATCGCGGCCAGCAGCCCGAGCGCGATCGGGAGGTCGAAATGACTGCCTTCCTTGGGCATGTCGGCGGGCGACAGATTGACGGTGATGCGCTTGGGCGGCAGGGCAAGACCGATCGCCGCCAGCGCCGCCCGTACCCGCTCGCGCGATTCGGCAACCGCCTTGTCCGGCAGGCCGACGATGGTGAAGGCGACCATGCCCGCGGCGACCTGCACCTGGACATCGACCGGTCGCGCCTCGATGCCCTGGAATGCCACCGTGTGAATATGGGCGACCATGACCCCTCCCCGACTCACGCCGGCGGTTGCAGCGGTGCCTGGCGGCTGCGTCGTCGCCGGCTGCCACCGACGGTTGCCTGCCGCACTCTGACTGCGCGCGCTCCGGGGGTCAATGGGCAAGTCCGGTCGCCGAAAGGCATGCGCCAACACTTGCCCTTGGCCGCTATTCGTGAAACTGTAGCAACTACAGATTCACGGTGAAGCGATGAGCGGCCTGACGCGCACACAGCTTGCCGCACGCGCCGGCTGCCATGCCGAGGCGGTCCGTCATTATGAGCGGATGCGCCTGCTTCCCGAGCCACCGCGTTCGGCGGGCGGCCACCGCCGCTATGACGAGCGCCATCTCGCGCGACTGCGGCTGATCCTGAGCGGCCGCAATCTGGGCATGACGACCGATGATCTGGCGGCACTGCTGTCGCTGCTCGACAGTGCCGCGCCGCCTCCGGCGAGACGGCGCGCGGCGACCCGCAGGCTGGCACGGCTCGTCACCGCGCGCCTGCAGGATCTCGACCGCCTGCTCGCCCTCGCCGATCGTCTCAATTCCGGCAACGACTGATGGCGCGGTGACCGCGACCGGCCGACACGGCGGCACGGGGCACGCCCTACCCCGCGCCGGCGCGGCGTCGCTCGATGGCGTCCCAGATGAGCCCCGCCACATTGGTGCCGTCGAAGCGCTCGATCTCCTGGATGCCGGTCGGCGACGTGACATTGATCTCGGTGAGATAGTCGCCGATCACGTCGATGCCAACAAAGACGAGCCCGCGACGCGCGAGTTCCGGCCCGAGGCGCGCGCAGATCTCCCGCTCACGCGGCGTCAGGCTCGCCTTCTCGGCCCGCCCCCCGACATGCAGGTTCGACCGCGCCTCGCCCGGCGGCGGCACCCGGTTGAGTGCGCCGGCCGGTTCTCCATCGACAAGAATGATGCGCTTGTCGCCACGGCGCACAGCGGGCTCGTAGCGCTGCACCATCAGGGGCTCGCGGCTGATGTCGGCAAAGAGCTCGACAAGCGCGTTCAGATTCTCGTCCTCGGGGCGGATGCGGAAAACCCCGGCGCCGCCATTGCTGTAGAGCGGCTTGATGATGATGTCGCGATGTTCGGCGCGAAAATCGAAGATGTCCTCGCGGCGGCGCGCGACCAGTGTCGGCGGCATGAGATCGGCGAATTCGAGCGGAAACAGTTTCTCTGGTGCATTGCGCACCGCCGCCGGATCGTTGACCACGAGCGTCGCGGGATGAATCAGTTCGAGCAGATGGGTGGCCGCAATATAGGCGAGGTCGAAGGGCGGATCCTGGCGCATCAGGACGACGTCCATTTGTGCAAGATCGCGCTGTTCCTCATCGCCGAGGGTGAAGTGATCGTCCCGGCGCCGTCGCACCTCGAGGGCGCGCAGGCGCGCCCGCACCCGGCCCTCGCGCCAGCTCAGGTCGGCGGGCAGATAGTGCCACAGGCGATGGCCGCGGCGCTGTGCCTCGAGCGCGAGCGCAAAGCTACTGTCGGCATCGATGTCGATGCCCGGGATCGGATCCATCTGGATCGCGACCGAAAGACCCATCCGCATGTCCTCCTTTCGGCTCCCCTTCGCCCCGCCGCGTCGCCATGCCTTATAGCCGGCGTGGCGCGCGGCCTCCAGACGCAATCACCGGCACGCGCCCTAGCGCCCCTCCGGCTGCCAGGCATTGACGAGATGGCGCGGCCAGTGGCCCGGCGCAAGAACAAGGGCGTCGAAGCGGACGCTCGTTCCCGGCATCGGTGGATGGCGGGCGAGATAGGCACGCGCCGCCCGCTCGAGCCGATGCCGCTGACCGGGTGTGATGGCCTCGAGCGCCGCCGCAAGGCTTGCCCGCGACTTGACCTCGACAAAGGCGAGGGCGCGGTGGCGCCGGATCACGAGATCGATCTCGCCCATGGGCGTGCGATAGCGACGATGGAGGATGCGATAGCCGTGCAGCCAGAGCCACAGGGCGGCGATGCGCTCGGCCCGCCGGCCACGCCGCTCCGCCCGCGCCCGCCGCGCGTCCACCGCTCAGTCCCCCGCCTCGCCGCGGAGTGCGAGGGCGCGGGCATAGACCTCGGAGCGCGGCTGTCCGGTCAGCCAGGCCACTGCATGCACCGCCTCGCGCAAGGAGAGCCGGTCGAGCGCCGACCGCGGCCTGTCCCCGAGCGCCTCGAGCGTCGGCGCCAGGCACGCTTCCGGTAGTGCCTCGGATTCGCCGGTCACGCCGTCACCGTATCCGCGGCGCACCCAATGAACAAAC
>JBHHTO010000141.1:0-6662 GCA_046753425.1 Rhodothalassiaceae bacterium
GGAAAAACTCGACCGCGAAGCGTGCGATGCCGTAGCCGGCGCAGAAGATCCCGACAATGGCGCCTGGCCGCCGGCGTGCGAGGCCGCTGCGTGTGGCAATGAAATTGAGGAGGAGGAAGAGAACGAGACCCTCGAGCGTCGCCTCATAGAGCTGGCTCGGATGCCGTGGCACGCCCGCGGGGTCGCGCGGAAAGATCATCGCCCAGGGGACGGCGCCCGGCCGCCCCCAGAGCTCGCCATTGATGAAATTGGCAATGCGCCCGAAGAAGAGGCCGATCGGCACCGCCAGCGAGACGAGGTCGGCGAAGCGCAGCAGCGGAATGCGCCGCGAGCGGCAGAACCAGAATATGGCCAGCGTGGTGCCGATGAGTCCGCCGTGAAAGGACATGCCGCCGTCCCACAGGCGAAAGATTTCCATCGGATCGGCGAGATAGGTGCCCGGCTTGTAGAAGATCACATAGCCGAGGCGGCCGCCGAGGATGACCCCGAGTGTCGCAAAGAACAGAAAATCGTCGAGTGCCTGTCGGGTTACCGGCGTTCCGATGCGCGGTGCCATGCGGCGCATCCACAGCCAGCCGAGCAGGAGTCCGGCGAGATAGGCCAGCGAATACCAGCGGATGGGCAGGCCGAAGGGCCGCGCCAGCACCGGATCGATATTCGGGTAGGGCAGCGTGATGAGAATGCTCGGATCGGCCATGATGCGGGTCCCCGGTCGACAGGCTGTGGCCATCATCGGCGCCATGCGGCGGCTGTCAAGAACGCCGCCGCGAAATCAGACTTTGCAATGGATGCGCAGCGGCCCCATATTCGGGGCAGCAGCGAAGGAGATGCGTGTCGCCATGCAGACGGACAACCGGTTTCTCGACGATCTGGCCCGGCTCGCTACCGGCGCAGCCGGTGCGGTCGACGCCCTGCGTCATGAGGTGGAGGGCGCCGCGCGCGCCTTTCTCGAGCGTCGTCTCGCCGACCTCGATCTGGTGCGGCGCGAGGAATTCGAGGCGGTGAAAGAAATGGCGGCGCGGGCACGCGAGGAGAATGAGGCGCTCGCGGCGCGACTGGCGGCCGTGGAAAAGGAGCTGGCGGCGCGGCGCAAGTCACCCGGCAAGAAAGCCTCCTCGCGCCCGCGCAAGGCCGCGACCCGGGGCGCGTGACCAGTCGGGCGAGGCGCCCCCGATCTGGTGTGCCGGAGCCTGTCCCCTCACAACATATCGGAACTATCCACAAGATATTGTGGCTCGGGTGCCGCAAGTTCTTGCGCTCGCGCCCCACTGGTGGCACGATTCAGGGCAGAGGGTCGCAGCCGGCCGGGAAGGATTGCAGGATGTCCACGCTCGTCATCAGGGATTCCGTGCAGCGGGTTTCCGATCCCCTGGATCTGGTCGAGGAACTGGCGATCGCCAATGACTGGTCCTTCGAGCGCCGCGAGGAGGAGCTCACGGCGGCGGTCGAGGGCGGTTATTGCGAGTACCAGCTCCGCTTCTTCTGGCGCGAGGACGAGCGGGTGTTGCAATTTGCCTGCGTCTTTGACGGCCGCGTGCCGGAGGCGAAGCGCAGCGCCATCTACGAGACCCTTGCGCTGATCAACGAGCGCCTGTGGATCGGGCATTTTGACATCTGGTGCGACGAGGGGCTCTTGATGTTCCGGCACGCGACGATCGTCGATGACGAGATCGCGGGCCTGAGCAGCAATCAGATTGCGGCCGTCGTCGAGGCCGGACTTGGCGAATGCGAGCGCCTCTATCCCGCCTTCCAGTTTGTGCTCTGGGCCGGCAAGACGCCGCGCGAAGCCCTGGCCGCGGCCATGCTGGAGACACAGGGCGAGGCCTGATCCGCCCGGTCGCGCGCGAGCAGGCACCAGCGTTCCCGAACAGGGTGCGATCCACCCAGATGAACCCCGGAAGACCGCGCCGCGGCCTTTCGCTGGGACCGGGCTCTGCGGACGAATCGCGTGTGGTGCATGCAATCGAAGCCAAACCACAGCACGCCTTCCGGCCCGCAAGCAAAGAGTCCCGGTGTCCCCGTGGTTCGATATGTCGGAAACCAAGGTTGCAGCCCATGCGGCTCCCGAATACCGTTCTTCCTGCACGCCAGAAGAGGGGGGCAGCCTTACATTTGCGCTTCACAAGCCTCCATCCAGAAAAGCCGACTGGCCAGCAGAATGTCGTTCGCAAACAAGCTGCTGCAGAAGATTTTCAATCAAAGATCCAGATCGCGTTGCGACGACGACCTGGGTGTCACTGTGAAGCGCGTGCAATCGAGCGTCGGTGGCCGGGCATCGAGGCCGAGACGATTGCGCGCCAGACGGAAACGGCGCGCGACGAGCTCGGCGAAGGGGCCGTCGCCGCGCATGCGGGCGCCGAAGCGCGGGTCGTTGAGGCGCCCGCCGCGAACCGCCCCGATCCGGTTGAGAATGCGCCGCGCCCGGTCCGGCGTCTCTTCGGCCAGCCACTCGGCAAAGAGATCCCGCACCTCCAGCGGCAGCCGCAACATGATCCATGCTGCATGGGTGGCACCGGCATCATGCGCCGCCTCGAGAATCGCCTCGATCTCGTGGTCGGTGAGAGCGGGAATCACCGGCGCCACCATGACGCCCGTTGGCACGCCCGCAGCACTCAGCCTGCGGATCGCCTCAAGGCGTCTTGACGGCGTGCTCGCGCGCGGTTCCATGCAGCGGGCAAGCCGCGCATCGAGCGTCGTCACCGAGAGCGCGACCGAGACCAGGCGCCGCCCGGCCATGCGGGCGAGGATATCGATGTCGCGGGTGACGAGATGCGATTTGGTGACGATGGTGAGCGGATGACTGGCTGCATCCAGCACCTCGAGAATGCCGCGCATGATGTTCCATTCGCGCTCGATCGGCTGATAGGGGTCGGTGTTGGTGCCGAGCGCGATCGGGCGGCAGCGATAGCCCGCTCGGGCGAGCTCGCGCTCGAGCAGCTTCGGCGCTTCCGGCCTGGCGAAGAGCCGGGTCTCAAAGTCGAGGCCCGGCGACAGCCCGAGCCAGGCGTGGCTCGGGCGTGCATAGCAGTAGATGCAGCCATGCTCGCAACCGCGATAGGGGTTGATCGAGCGGTCGAAAGGAACATCGGGAGAGGCGTTGCGCGTGATCACCTGGCGCGGCGTCTCGATGGTCACCTCGGTGCGCAAGGCGGGTGCCTCTTCCGGCGAGGACCAGCCGTCGTCGATTGCAAGGCGCCGCTCGGCCTCGTAGCGCCCCGAGGCATTCGAGCGCGCGCCGCGCCCGCGCCGCCGTTCCGGCGGTCGCCAGGCGCCGCGATCGATCTCCTGTTGTGTCCTGTTCATGGCCGGCAGAATAGGGCATATGACAGAACAGAACAAGAACGATCGTGCAGTGCCCTGACGTTCCTTCGTCCGTCCGCCGTTCAGTCTTCCTTGTCGTTTTCGCCCAAGCGGTCGCGGATCTCGCCGAGACGGTCATAGATGCCGAAGAAGACGAAATAGGCTTCCATGATGATGCGCCAGAGGAGCACCATGACGGCGAAGAAGAGGAACACGCCGAGGATGTGTCCGATACCGCCCCCCATGCCGGCACCGGCCATCATGCCGCCACCGAAGAGCGCGCCGAGTGCGCCGAGCGTGATGGCGACAAGGCCGATCCAGTAGACGACCCGGATCACCTTCGGTGCGATGATGCGGTCGAAGCGCAGGAAATCCTTGAATTCGAATCCGTTGTCCATGGCAGTGCCTCCCTTCATTGCCCGCCTTTTGCGGCACCGGCCGGTGTCGCCTCCCGACTATGCCGCAAGGAGCGTGGCTTGGCGAGGGAGAGGGAGCGCCCGGCCGCTCAAGGCCATTTTGCCTCGGGCGGCAGGGACATCAGGATGGCCTCGGTATTGCCGCCGGTCATAAGGCCGAACTTGGTGCCGCGGTCGTAGAGCAGGTTGAACTCCACATAGCGGCCGCGTTTCTGGAGCAGGGCCTCGCGCTCCTCGGCCGACCAGGGCTTGTCCATGTGGCGGCGGACGATGCGCGGATAGACATCGAGAAAGGCACGGCCGACATCACGGATGAAGGCGAAATCCTCTTCCCAGTCGCCGGAATCGAGATAGTCGAAAAAGATGCCGCCGATGCCACGCGCCTCGCCGCGGTGGGGAAGAAAGAAATATTCGTCGCACCATTTCCGGAAGCGGGGGTAATAGTCCGCATTGTGGGCGTCGCAGGCGGCCTTGAAGGCGGCGTGAAAGGCTTTTGTGTCGTCCTCGCGCGGAAAGGTCGGCGTCATGTCCGCCCCGCCACCGAACCAGGCCTTGGTTGTCACGATCATGCGCGTGTTCATGTGCACCGCCGGCACCAGCGGCGACTGCATATGGGCGACCAGCGAGATGCCGGATGCCCAGAAGTGCGGATCGAGCTCGGCGCCCGGAATCTGCTTGTTGAACGGCTCCTTGAAGCGGCCATAGACGGTCGAGATATTGACCCCCACCTTCTCGAAGACGCGACCGCGCATGATCGACATCTCGCCGCCGCCGCCATCGCCACCGTCGGCATCCTCACGCTGCCAGCGCGTTTTCTCAAAGCGCCCCGGCGGGCGGTCGGCAAGCGCGCCGCGGTGGCTGTCCTCGAGTGCCTCGAAGGCCTTGCAGATCGAATCGCGCAGCGACTCAAACCAGGTGGCGACGCGTATCTTTTGATCATCCATGGTCGTTGCTTCTGCTCCCGTACCCTGTCTCAGAGGTTCCATCGGCCGACTCTCCCTCACCCGCGCCCTTGCCCGGAAAGGCATCAAGCTGTCGCAGCGCCTCCCCCGCGACCATTGCGACAGCCACGGCAACATTGAGTGAGCGCGCCTCCGGTACCATGGGGATCCGCACGCGCACCCCCGCCGCACCGTGAATCGCGGGCGGCACTCCCCCCGATTCCTGCCCGCAAAGCAGGATGTCGTCCTTGCGATAGATCAAATCCGTGTAGTCCCGGGTCGCACCCGTGGTGAGAAGCACGAGACGGCGGCCGCTGGCCTCCCGCCAGCGCCAGAAGGCCTGCCAGTCGTCGTGGGGGTGAAGGCGGGCGCGCGCCAGATAGTCGAGCCCGGCGCGGCGCAGGGCGCGGTCGGAAAGGGAAAATCCCGCCGGTCCGATGATATGCACCGGCAGGCCAAGACAGGCTCCGAGCCGCAGGATGGCCCCGGTGTTCTGCGGGATGTCCGGCTGATAGAGTGCAATGTCCACGCGCGCGGGCGCTCCTCTTGCCCGAAGGGATTTCGCTCTATAAGGCAAGGTCAGGCGCCAGGGAAGGCGGCCTCAGGCATGCCCCGACAGTGACGAGAGCATGGAAACGTCGACGCCCATCATGGCCATCGCGCGCGGCCACATATTCTCCGGCTCGGTGCCGAAGATCAGCTCCTCGTCGACGGGACAGGTGAGCCAGCCATTGGCATGAATCTCGCGCTCGAGCTGGCCGGCGCCCCAGCCGGCATAGCCGAGCGCCAGGATGCGATGCCGCGGTCCGCGTCCCTCGGCGATCGCCTTCAGGATATCGACGGTCGCGGTCAGCGCCACGGTCTCGCTCACCACCAGCGTCGAGTCCTGGATATAGTCGGTGCTGTGCAGAACGAAGCCGCGCCCGGTCTCGACCGGTCCGCCGGCATGGATGGGCAGATCCGAGATCGGCTCCTCGACCTCGATGTCGAGCTGCTCGAGCAGCTCGCGGAAGGTGAGGCCGCCAAGCAGCCGGTTGATGACGAGACCCATCACGCCATCCTCGGTATAGGAGCAGATATAGATCACCGCCCGCTCGAACCGTGAATCCGGCATGCCGGGCATGGCGAGCAGAAGATGTCCTTCGAGAAACGTCTCTTCGCGCGACACGCCGCGAAATCCTTTCACATTCCTTCCGGGCCGGTCCACGGACCGGCGACTGCCACCCTAGTGTGGGTATTTTTCCGCGCCGCGGCAAGGGCATCTCGGCAATCTGGCACGTGACACACCGGCCCATATGCCGGGAATGTGATTGCCAGGGGGATGACCCGCGATCCGGCGCACGGCTATGCTGCGACATATCCGACTGGCCGGGAGTATCGGAAGAGGTGAGGGGGCCATGCTGATCCGACGCCACGAAAGCTGGATGGAACGCGAGTCGTCGGTGACCCCCGAGGCACTCTATCGCAGCCGCCGCGAGCTGATGCGCGACATCGGCACGGCGGCGCTTGCGGCGCCACTTCTCGGCTGTGGCCCGACCGGGGAGGCGTCCGGTGCGCCGTCCGAGGCTCGCGCCGGCCGCTATGCCGGGGTGCCTGCCAATCCGCGCTACCGGCTGCGCGAGGATGAGGCGCCGACCGATTATGAGGCGGCAACCGCCTACAACAATTTCTACGAATTCGGTACCGGCAAGTCGGATCCCGCGCGTCATGCCGGTGCCATGGTAACGGATCCCTGGTCGGTTTGCGTCGAGGGCGCGGTCGAGCGGCCCGGCAGCTATGCTTTCGATGATCTCGTGCGCCGGAGCGATCTCGAGGAGCGCATCTACCGGCTGCGCTGTGTCGAGGCCTGGTCGATGGTGATCCCCTGGATCGGCGTGCCACTTGCCTCCGTCATCGCGCGTCTCGGCCCCACCGCCGACGCGAAGTTCGTCCAGTTCGAGACCCTGGCCGATCCGGCGGTCATGCCGGGGCTCAGCTATCCGGTGCTCGACTGGCCCTATGTCGA
>JBHHTO010000142.1:0-6657 GCA_046753425.1 Rhodothalassiaceae bacterium
AGGCGGGTCATCCGATACAGGCGGCCTGCAGCGATGCGATTGAACCCGTATTCGTATTTCTGGAGCTGCTGGTAGCTTATGTCCAGCCGGCGGGCGAAGGCTTCCTGGCTTGCCCCCGACAGCAGGCGGTAGGCGTGCAGGCGCGCCCCAACCGCCCGGTCGACGGGATCAGTCATCGCTGCCGCCTGGCGCTTGCGGCATTCCGCCACTTGGGGCGTGGCGGGCCGCCTCGCAGATAATGCGCCACCTTCCCCGCGAGCCAGGTGCGGCCGCGGCGCGCAACCGCAAGATCGCCGAAGGAGAGGAAGGCGTGGATGGCGCTTTCGCAGCATCTGAATTCGCACGCGACACCGGCAGCGGCGAGGCGCTCGGCATAGCGCCGGGCCTCGTCGAGAAGCGGGTCATGGCCGCCGACGAGGATGACGGTCGGCGGCAGCGTGGAGAGGTCCGGCGCGCGCAGCGGCGAGATATCCGGATCGGCAGGGTCGGCGCCGGCCGCCGTGTACCAGGCCGTGGTGGCATCGAGATCGGTGCGGGCGAGAAGATAGTCGCCGTCGCCATGCGCGAGCCGCGAGGGATAGGCGTCATGCGGGCTCGCGACATCGAGCACGGGATAGAGGAGAAACTGCGCCACGAGACGGTGCGTCCCCGCCTCATGCAGACGCCGTGCGGCGACGGTCGCAAGATTGCCGCCGGCGCTGTCCCCCATGACGGCGATGCGCGCCGCGTCGATGCCGAGCGCCGGCGCCTGCTCCGCTGCCCATTCGATGGCCGCGAGGCTGTCCTTGAGGCCGGCGGGAAAGGGATGCTCGGGGGCGAGGCGGTAATCGACCGCGAGAAACGCTGCACCGCTGCCGACGCACAGGTCCATGACGAGCGGCTCATAGGCGTCGAGATCGCCCATTGCCCAGCCGCCGCCATGGAGAAAGACCACCAGCGGCAGCAGGGCGTCCGCGGCGCGACCGGGAGGGCGATAGAGGCGCGCCGGAATGCCGGCGGCGGGGCCGGGGATGGCGAGCGGCTCGACCGGACAGTCCGGCCCCGCGTCGCCGCGAAAGAGCTCCCACATGGTGGCGCTCACGAGGCGCGCCGCGGGCGCGTCGATCGCACTCATGTCGCGGTCCGCCCCGCCGCCCATCTCCGCGAGCCGCGCCAGCAGGCGGGCGGTATCGCCATCGAGCCCCATGCCGCCGGTTCGGCTCAATAGCGGTAGAAGAGGCGCAGATCCCAGCTCCGTCGCGGCCCGAAGAAGGCCGTCTGGACGCCGGGAAATTCGGACAGATTGAAGCCCTGCACGCGATATTCACGACCCGTCAGGTTCTTGCCCGCGGCGCGCAGCTCCCAGCGCCCGTCCGCCCATTTGAGCGCGACGAAGGCATTGAGGAGGACATAGGCGTCCTGGCCCAGAGCGGGGGAATCGGTGATCTCGTTCGCGACATCGCCGCGATAGGCGCCATCGACATGCAGGACCGCCACGGCATCCTCGCCCACCGGCCGCTCATAGGTGGCACCGAGGCTGGCATTCCATTTCGGCGAATTGATCAGCCGGCGATCGCTGACGTCGGTGGGGACGCCGCCGACCAGGGTCTGGAAGCTCTTGTACGCGGCATCGAGGAAGCCGATGCTGGCATTGAGCGTGAGCCCCTCGGCGGCAAGCGCCGCGAGTTCGAGCTCGACCCCCTGGATGCGCGCCGCCGCGGCATTGGTGAACAGGCTCTGGAAGAAGCCTGTCTCGGGATCCTGCCCGAAGGACGTGACCTGCAGATCACGGTAACGACTATAGAAATATGCGGCGTTGGCCGTCAGGCGATTGTCGAGCCAGGTCGATTTCACGCCACCCTCGAAGGTCCACACTTTTTCCGGCGAAAAGGGCTGGAAGGCGAAGGGGTTGTTGGCCCGCCCGTCGAAGCCGCCGCTCTTGAAGCCGCGTGCGACGGAGGCGTAGTAGAGACGATCCTCGCGCGCCTGATAGGAAAGCGCGATGCGCGGCGTGAAGGCGTCGAAATCGATCTTGCCCGAGAAGGCCGGACCCGGCACGCCGACACCCTGCAGGAAGGGCGGGAAGCTCTGCGCGACACGAAGGTCTGCATCGAAGAAGTTTTCAAAGCGGCGTCGTGAGCGCTTCTCGTCATAGGTATAGCGGAGACCGAGCTCGAGGCTCAGGCGTTCATTGAGGTCGATCGTGGCGTCGCCGAAAACGGCAATGGAATCGGTCCGCTGCCTCGTATCGGCAAGCTGGCTCGTGGGAAAGCCGAAGAGCACCACGGGAAAGCCGAAGACGCCGGCCGCGCTCAGATCGAAGCCCGAGAGCGTGACGTCAAAATCGTGGAAGTAGAAGAGCCCGCCGGTGAAGGTAACCCCGCGCCCGGCGTCATAGCTCGCACGCACTTCCTCGCTCAACTGCTTCTGGTTCTGGAACAGCACGACATCGAGCACCGGCAGGGGCGAGCCGTCGGTGTCGAGAATGAGGTCGTAGTCCATCTTGCGAAAGGCGGTGATCGACTGCAGCGACCAGTCGGGCGCGAAATCCCAGTCCGTCCGCAGCGTGAAGCCGTAGCTCGTCAGGTCGTTGAGGCCGTTGGCATTGGTCTCGACGACGAAATTGTCGGTATTGGGGGGAAAGACGGCCGGCGTCGTCGGCGCGCCGAAGGGATCGGGAAAGGCGACGAGCGTGGTCTCGCGCACCGGGCTGCGCGAGGTCCTGGGCCGGTCGATCTTGCCGTCGGCGGTCAGCCTGATCGTGAGATCGTCACGCGGCGTGTAGAGAAGGCTGCCGCGCCAGGCGATGGACGCGGTATCGCCGTCGCGCTTGCCGGTAAAACTGTTCTTCGCGAAGCCGTCGTGATTGACCGCCGAGAAGGCGAGCTTGCCGCGCAGTCTTTCATCGACGAGGGGGCCGCCGAGGCTGCCCTTGAGGGTGAGGAAGCCGAAGCGTCCGCCGCCGGCCTCGAGATAGGCCTCGCGCACCTCGGGCGGCGCCTTGGAGATGAACTTCACCGCGCCGCCGGGCGAATTGCGGCCGTAAAGCGTACCCTGTGGCCCGCGCAGGACCTCGATGCGCTCGACATCGAAGAGATCGAGGAAGGCCGCCTGCGTGCGCGAGATGAAGACATCGTCGACATAGACGGCGACGCCGGATTCGACGAAGGCGAGCGAATCGTTCTGGCCGATGCCGCGCAGGAAGATCACCGCATTGTTGGCGTCGCCGCGCTCGAGATAGAGATTGGGCACCGCATACTGGAAGCCGGTGATGTCGTCGGCCTGCAAATCCTTGAGCTGGGTATCGCTGAAAGCCGAGACCGAGACCGGCACATCCTGCAGATTCTCGTTGCGCCGCCGCGCCGTGACCACGATCTCCTCGATCGCAAAACCGGTCCCGCGATCGGCGTCCCCTTGCTCCTGCGCACCCTGCGCAAGCGCCACCACAGCGGCCATGTCGAGCACCAGGACGGACGCAAGTCCCGCGATCAGCCCGATCGCCCTTCTGCCCCGCCCGGGTCCTTCGTTTCCTGATGTCATCGCTCGTCCTCCCCTCGCCTTCGGGCGCCTCGATGCGCACCGGTCGGGGGCCTTTCCGGCCCATGGACAGGAAGCCTAGGCGCGGCAAGGGACGCTGCCTATGGCGCAAGCGATCATTGTTCGTGTACAATTTCGCTCACGGCATCGGCAGGAAGGGCGGTGACCAGCGATGGCCGAACTGACAAGGGGCGAGTCTTCCCATTGCTATCCTGTCCCGATTGCCAATCTGGGACCACTGGCGGCGCTCGCGGACGAAGCGGGGGTGCCGCTTGCCATGATCCTCAACGAGCTCGGCCTGCCAGGGGATCTCTTCGACGCCGACCCATCCGGCGCCCTCTCCCTAGCCGACTATTTCCGCATTTTCGATCGCCTCGCCCGGACGGTGGGCGACGAGACCTGCCATCTTTCGAGCCGGCCGCTGATGCCCGGCTCGACACATTTCGTGTTTTCGCACATCGCCGGTGCGCGCACGCTTGCCGAGGCGATGAAGCGCGTTGCGCGTGCGTACAACGTCCTCCATGGCGGCAGCTACAATCGTGTCGAGGAGCGGAAGGACGGGCTCGCCTATATTGTCGATGACCGCGCCTTTCCCTATGCCGCGCGCGACGACGACGCCTATATCGTCTTCACGCTCGAATGCGTGCTCGTCTTCCTCCACTGCGCGCTGATGATGATCGCCTCGGATACGCTCCGGAGCGCGCTGCGCAAGGTCCACACGCGGCGACGTGATCGCGCTTCGGGCGGCGCGCATCTCGCCTTCCTCGGCGTCCCGGTGCGGCGTCGGTCGCCTTATTATGCGCTTGTCTATGACGCATCGGCGGCGCGGCTGCCGGTGGTTCTCGACGAGGCCGACCTGCCGGCACCGCATGCGATCTATCGCAGGATTGTCGAGATGATCGAGGCCGGGGAGGCAGGAGGGCGCGCGCTGAGCGTGCAGGCACGCGTCCGCGACGCCCTCGAGCGGGGACTTGACGATCAGGAAATGATTGCGCGGCGACTGGGCATGAGCGTCGCCACGCTGCGGCGCCGTCTCGCCGAGGAGGGGACCGGCTTCCGGGCGCTGCGTGGCCAGGTGTTCGACGCGCGGGCCAAGGCGATGCTGGCCGACGGCCAGCATGCCAGCGACGTTGCGGAGGCGCTCGGCTATGCCGATGTGCGCAGCTTCATTCGTGCCTTCAAGAGCGAAAACGGGCTGACGCCGCACGCCTATGTCCTTCGACTCAGGAGCATTTCTCACTGAGTTGCCGCACCAGACGCCGCAGCAGGTCGCGAACCGGACGGCTGCCGACCTTGTGAAACGCGCGCACGAGCTCGAGGCTCTCGCGGCGGCCGAGATCGGGCATCGGCGCCCGGTCGGGGTCGGCAAAGAAGTCGTCGACCGGCATTTCCAGTATGACCGCCATGCGATAGAGCCGGCTGGCCGATATCCGGTCCGCGCCGGTCTCGTATTTCTGGAGCTGCTGAAAGGAGATGCCGAGCCGTCCGGCAAATTCCTGCTGGCTCAACCCGGCGAGCATGCGCGCGGCGCGCGCGCGCGCGCCCACCTGCGCATCGATTGGATCCCGTTTCATCCTGTTGTCACTGTCCCTGTCCGCCCGACGGTACCGGCGTCGGCCTCATGAACCCGCGACGCCTGTGAACGCCGCACACATCGACCCCCGCGTTTCCCCTGGCGAAACGCGCCGACCCGATCCTTGCGATGCATGCTTGCTGCTTCAGCGCCCCGCCGTCAGCCAGGACCGCCTTCCGTCAGGCAGCGGACGGCCCGCGTGGTTCACGCTCGCGCATGGCGGACGGGTTGGGTCCCGTGCCGCCCGGCTGGCCTTCCGATGTGGGAGAGAGCGTTGGTCACAATGCTCACCGAGAAAGACCGGCCAATTGCGACCCCCGCAAGCCTTGTAACAGCACGGGAGTGAAGGATGTGTAAACGCGCAGGGCCGGCGCCGCTAAATCGGTTCGATGCGCAGCATCAGGGGCTCGTCGAGCACCGCGTCAATGGCGCGGAAGCGGGCCAGGACGTCGTCCATCGCCCCTTCGCTGGTTTCGTGCGTGGTGAGGATGAGATGCACCGAATCCGGCTCCGCGCCGCCGCGCTGGATCAGACGCTCGACCGAGACCCCGCCGTCACGCAGCGCGGCCGCGATATCGGCCATCACGCCGATGCGGTCGATCACCCTCAGACGGACATAGAAACGCCCGCGCCGCTCGGTCGCGAGAACCGCCTCGAGCGGCCGCAACGCGCTCGCCGGAAGCGAGAAGGTCGAGGTGCGGTTGCCGCGGGCGATCTCGATCAGGTCGGCGACAACGGCCGAGGCGGTCGGCCCGGCACCGGCGCCCAGCCCCTCGATCATCGTCGGGCCGGCAAAATTGCCGTGCACTTCGATGGCGTTCGCCGCGCCGCGCACCTTGGCCAGCGCTTCGCCCTCCTCGACGAGACAGGCGTGCACGCGCTGGTCGAGGCGTGATCCCTCGCGGCGGGCGATGCCGAGTAGCCGGATGCGATAGCCGAGCTCGCGCGCATAGGCGATGTCGACATCGGTCACGTGGCGCACGCCCTCGATCGAGAGCGCCGCCATGTCGGGCGGCGTACCGAAGGCGAGGCTTGCGAGAATCGCCGTCTTGTGCGCGCTGTCGACGCCGTCGATGTCGAAACTCGGGTCGGCCTCGGCATAGCCCTTCTGTTGCGCCTCGGCGAGCGCATCGGCGAAGCGCGCGCCGGTCTCCTCCATGCGCGTGAGGATGAAATTGGCGGTGCCGTTGAGGATGCCGTGCAGGCGGTCGATACGATTGGCGGCCAGTCCCTCCTTCAATGTCTTGACGATCGGAATGCCGCCGGCCACTGCCGCTTCGAAGCGCAGGGCGGCGCCACCCCGTTCGGCCAGCAGGGCCAGATCCGCCCCGTGATGCGCGATGAGCGCCTTGTTCGCGGTGACGAAGGAGAGGCCGCGCGCGAGCGTCGCGCGGGCAAGCGCAAGGGCGGGCCCGTCGGCACCACCGATGAGCTCGACAACGACATCGACGGCGCCGGGATCGGCGAGATCGAGCGGGTTGTCGCGCCAGGGAAGGGCGCTGACATCGACCGTGCGCTGGCGATGCCGGTCACGTGCCGATACCGCCGCAACGGCGATCGGACGCGCT
>JBHHTO010000143.1:0-6657 GCA_046753425.1 Rhodothalassiaceae bacterium
GATCATGTCCATGCGAAAGCTGAGCCGGCTGCCCGTCGCTTCCGCGTAACGGCGCAGGGTGGCAATCATGGGCATCACCTTGCCCCCTTCCAGCCGGGCAATAGCGGATTGCGTCGTCCCCATGCGGCGCGCAAGCTCTGCCTGTGACAGGCCAGCCCGGGCACGGGCCCGGACCAGCGCGTCGATGATGGCGAACTCGTCTTCCAGCGCCTCATAGGCAGCCCGCACCGCAGCGTCGGCCAGCATTTCGCGCTTCATTTCGGCATGCATACTACCCACGCTCCATCTCCTTCAGGCGCTGCCGCGCCGTCTCCAGTGCCCGCCGCGGCGTTGCCCGCGATTTCTTGACGAAGGCATGCAGCACCACGATGCGCCGCCCCTTTACCGCGACATACACGGCGCCGCCGATATCCTCACGCGCTTTCACATGGCGAATGGGGGCATCCGAGATGACGGCCTTTGCGCGTCCCTTTCCCTTGCAGAAACCTTGGCCAGCCGGTGCAACAGGAAAAGCCGGATACAGAAGGGGAGGCGGGAAGAAAGTGGAGGGCCGTCGGGGACTCGAACCCCGGACCCGGTGATTAAGAGTCACCTGCTCTACCAACTGAGCTAACGGCCCGCACGGCGCCGGCGGCAGGCACATGGCTGCTGCCGGACGGGGCGGCTTCATAACGCATCGTACTGTCCCTGTCCAGCCGCGAGGTGGGGTCGCAGCCGACCCCGGTCAAGTCTCGGTGCTGGATCGGGAATAGCGGCCGGCGGCGTGCATCCGGTGCACGGATCGGGACGTGGCGGGCCGGGCGCTTCTGGGCCATAGTATCGCGCGACGGAACAGCGAGCGGCGTGGAGAGCGACAGCGTGAACAAGGGCATCCTCGGTCTCGTTCTTGCCGGCGGTCAAGGTCGGCGCATGGGCGGTCGCGACAAGGCGCAGCTCGTCATCGGCGGCGAGACGCTGGTCAAGCGCGCGGTGCGCCGGCTTGGTCCGGGGGTCGACCGGCTGCTGATCTCGGGCGAGACGGATTATGGCCTCGGCTGCGGCCACCTCCCCGACCGCACGGATGGCGCCCGCGGCCCCGTGGCAGCGCTGCACGCCGTCCAACGCTGGGGCGCGGCGCATCCCGAGGCGGGCATCGCGGCAGTACTGACGGTGCCCGTCGACGTGCCCTTCTTTCCCGACGATCTCGTGGCCCGCCTCGCCGCCACAGGAAGCGCGGCCATGGCGGCGACGGCAAAGAGGGTCCATCCGACCCTCGCCTTCTGGCCGCTCGACACGCTCGCCGCCGCGGCGCCCTTGCTCGCCACCGCGGGCGGTCTGCCGATGCAGCGGCTTGCCGAGGCGGTGGGCGCCACCGTCGTTCCTTTCGACGACGAGGACGCCTTCCTCAACATCAACCGGCCGCAGGATCTTGCACGCGCCGAGGCCCTGCTCGCGGCGGCATCACGGCGCCGGAAGCCCGGACTCAGCGATCGCGGGGCCTGATGTTCGAGCCTGGCGACGGTGCCGGCCGGGCATGGGCACGCCAGTGATTGGGCGCGAAATCGCGGAAGACGAGGCCGTCGATATGGCGCGGCACCGCAACGCCGTCCACGAGACCGGGCGCGAACCGCCACCCCGACCGCACGGCCCCGAGCAGGTCCTCGCCAAGCGCCCGGTTGGCGTTGCTGTCGGTGATGCGCGCCGCCCTCACCCGGCCATCGGCTCCGATGTCGAGTGACAGCCGGACCTCGGCGATGAGCGCCCTGGCACGGGCGGCGCGACCGTATTCCGGCGCCGGGGCGAGAACCGGCGAGCGCCGGGCACTCGCGAGATCGAGGGCGGCGATCTCCCGAAGACGCATCTTGAGCGCCGCCTCATCGCCGAGGCGCGAGTCGAGTGCGGCAAGACTTGCGAGAACCCGCCAGCGCGCACTCTCGCCATCGGGCGCAGCCGCAAGCGTGTCCGCGAGCGATTCAAGCCGCTCCCGCGCCGCCCGCGGTGCGAGGCCACGAAGATCGAGAACAAGCCGCCGCCATGCGAGCTCATGGCGAAAGTCGCCGGGCAGTTCCTCAAAATGTTGCGCGGCATCGTCAAGGATCGCCTCGCGCGCGATCCTGTCCAGCACGCCTTCGCGGCGTGCCCAGTCAAAGAAGGCGAGACGTGCGTCGAAGGCCGCCTGCGGACCCGGATCAAGCCGCAGTCGCTTGACAAAGGCCGCGACCGCAAGGTGCGGGCGGCGCGTGAGCGTGTAGAGCGGCACGAGATCGGCATAAAGGCCATCGAGCGCGGGATCATCGCCAGACCCCATCCCGGTCAACCGCCTTTCGGCATCCTCCAGCACGCCGATCGCCGCCAGCGCATGCCCGAGCTGCCCCTCGATCTCCGCCGCCTGCTGCGCCAGGGCGACATAGAGAGCGGGATCGAAAGCCGCCGCCTGCCGCTCATAGAGCGCCGGCAGGGCCCGCGCCGGCGCCTGTGCCGCGCGCCAGTCCCGTGCCTCGATCGCCGCTTGCACCGCCGCGTCGAGCGCTTGCCAGTCGCCGTCGGGAGGTGTCGCGCACCCGGGAACGAGAAGCAGCAGCAGCCCACCGGCAAGGATTGTCAGAAACGGCGATACGATTCGCGGCATGCGGCGAGCGTGCGGTGCGGCCGGCACGCCGTCAAGCAGCCGCTGATCTAGCTTCCCGTCTTCGCCGCGCGGGCGGCGCGGAGCTTCCGGAAATCGTCGCCGGCATGATAGCTCGAACGGGTGAGCGGTGTCGCCGAGACCATGAGAAAGCCCTTGGCGCGGGCAAGCTCGGCGTATCTTGCGAATTCGTCCGGGGTCACATAGCGCGCCACGGGGGCATGCCGCGGCGTCGGCTGCAGATACTGGCCAATGGTGAGAAAATCGATATCCGCCGAGCGCATGTCGTCCATCACCTGCGCTACCTCGAGCCGCTCCTCGCCGAGCCCGACCATGAGGCCGGACTTGGTGAAGATCGTCGGCTCGACGCGCTTCACCGTCTCGAGCAGGCGCAGCGAATGATAATAGCGGGCGCCGGGGCGAATGGTGGGATAGAGCCGCGGCACGGTCTCGAGATTGTGGTTGAAGACATCCGGCCGTGCGGCGGCCACGCGCTCGATGGCGCCGGGCTTGTGACGGAAGTCGGGGGTCAGGATCTCGATCGTCGTCTCCGGCGCCCGCGCACGCAGGGCCTCGATCACGCGCACGAACTGCGTCGCCCCGCCGTCATCGAGATCGTCGCGATCGACCGAGGTGATGACGATATGCTCGAGCCCCATCTCGCCGCAGGCCTCGGCCACGCGCTCGGGCTCGAGCGGATCGACCGCCTTCGGCATCCCCGTCCTGACATTGCAGAAGGCGCAGGCGCGGGTGCAGATGTCGCCGAGGATCATCACGGTCGCGTGCTTCTTCTGCCAGCATTCGCCGATATTGGGGCACGCCGCCTCCTCGCAGACGGTATGAAGGCCGAGCGTGCGCATGAGCTTGCGGGTCTCGCCATAGGCCGGCGAGGTCGGCGCCTTGACGCGAATCCAGTCCGGCTTGCGCTTGTATCCCTTGTTGCCGCGGATCGGGGTCGGCTCGCTCATGGATGTCCTTCCTTCGCGATGGCCCGCGCGCCCTCGCGCCACGGACTCGTCGCCACGCAATCTTGTCGTTGAGCTTTTCGCGCATCCTGTGCCAAAAGGAAACCCCGTTTCGCGGCGCGCCTCCTGCCGCCGGTCACTGCCCGCCAGCAAGGACAGAGGGATCCGCTCATGGCCATTGATATCCTGATGCCGGCGCTGTCGCCGACAATGGAGAAGGGAACGCTTGCCAGATGGCTGGTCAAGGAAGGCGACAGCGTCGCACCCGGCGACATCATCGCCGAGATCGAGACCGACAAGGCGACGATGGAGGTGGAGGCCAGCGACGAGGGTCGCGTCGGCAGGCTGCTCGTTGCGGAAGGAACCGAGGACATCCCCGTCGGTGCGCGCATCGCGGTCCTGCTCGAGGAGGGCGAGGACGAATCGGCGCTCGAGGGCGTCGAGGCCGCGCCGCCGCCCGCGGCACCATCCGCACCGGCACCAACAAAGGCGACGGAAAAGCCAGCGGAGAAGGCGCCAGGCCCGGCCGCGGAGAAGACGCCGGCCGCGCCCGCCCCGGCGGCGGCCCCCGCGGTCGCGCCAAAGGAGCGCGCACAGCGAATCTTCGCCTCACCCCTTGCCCGCCGGCTCGCCGAAAAGCGCGGTGTCGATCTGGCGTCGATCAAGGGTTCGGGGCCGCATGGGCGCATCGTCAAGGCCGATGTCGAGGCGGCGGCCAGGGCACCGGCAGCGCGCCCCGCGGCCGCCGCGGCACCTGCCGCCGCGCCCATTATCGAGGCGCCCGAATTCACGCCCCCCGCGGATGTGCCCTATGAGGAGATCAAACTCTCGGGCATGCGCAAGGTGATCGCCAGACGCATGGCGCAGTCGAAAAGCCATGTGCCGCACTTCTATCTCACCATCGACACCGCGCTCGACCGCCTGCTCGCCGAGCGCGCGCGGCTCAATGCCCGCCTCGCCGACGAGGGCGTCAGGCTCTCGGTCAATGATTTTCTCATTCGCGCCGCGGCGCTGGCGCTCAAAAAGGTGCCGGCGGCGAACGCCATGTATGCGGGGGACCGGGCCTACCGCTTCACCCGGCAGGACATCTCGGTCGCCGTCGCCGTCGAGGGCGGGCTCGTCACACCGGTGATCCGCGATGCCGCAGCCAAGGGGCTTGCCGAGATCTCGCGCGAGATGAAGGCCCTGGCGGAAAAGGCGCGGGCCGGCAAGCTGATGCCCGAGGAGTATCAGGGCGGCACCTTCTCGATCTCCAATCTCGGCATGTACGGGATCCGTGAGTTCGCCGCCGTCATCAATCCGCCACAGGGCGCCATCCTCGCCGTCGGCGCGGGTGAAAAGCGGCCGGTGGTGGTCGACGACGCGATCGCCATCCGGACCATGATGACGGTCACCCTCGCCGTCGATCACCGTGTGCTCGACGGCGCGATCGGTGCGGAATTCCTCGCCGCCTTCAGGGGCTTCGTCGAGGACCCGATTACCATGCTGCTGTAGACCCCGTGCGGACAGGATAGAAGAACATGGCCGACAACGCCTTCGATCTCATCGTCATCGGTGCCGGACCGGGTGGCTATGTCGCGGCCATCCGGGCGGCGCAGCTCGGGCTCAGGACCGCGGTCATCGAGCGCGAGCATCTCGGCGGCATCTGTCTCAACTGGGGCTGCATCCCGACCAAGGCGCTCCTGCGCAGCGCCGAGATCAAGCACTATCTCGATCACGCCGGCGACTATGGACTTTCCGCCGGAGCCGTGTCGTTCGATCTCGAGAGGATCGTGAAACGCTCGCGGCAGGTCGCGGGCCAGCTCAATGCCGGTGTGAAAACGCTTCTCAGGAAGAACAAGGTGACGACCATCATGGGCACGGCGCGGCTCGACGGTCCGGGCCGCGTCACCGTCAGTGACGCGGCGGGCAAGTCGCGGACGCTCGCTGCCAAGAACATCATCATCGCCACCGGTGCGCGGGCACGCGAACTGCCGCATCTCAAAGCGGATGGCAAGCACATCTGGACCTACAGGCAGGCGATGGTGCCGGACAGTTTGCCGAAGCGTCTGCTCGTCGTCGGCTCGGGCGCCATCGGCGTCGAATTCGCGAGCTTCTATCGCGATCTCGGGGCCGAGGTGATTATCGTCGAGGTGCTCGATCGCATCCTCCCCGTCGAGGATGCCGAGATTTCCGCCTTTGCGCAGAAGCAGTTCGAGAAACAGGGGCTGCGCATCCTGACCTCCGCCTCCGTCGACAAGCTGGAGAGCAGGAGCGACGGCGTGCGCGCGACGGTGAAGACGAAGGCCGGCAAGACGGAGACCATCGATGTCGACCGGGTCATCCTCGCCATCGGCATCACCGGCAATGTCGAGGATCTGGGGCTCGAGGAGGCCGGGGTCCGGATCGAGAAGGGCCATGTCGTGGTCGATGCATGGGGACGCACCGGTGTCGATGGCCTGTGGGCCATCGGCGATGTCGCCGGCCCGCCATGGCTTGCGCACAAGGCGAGCCACGAGGGTGTGATCGCGGTGGAGAAGATCGCCGGGATCAAGGGCCTGCACCCGCTCGATGTGCAGCGCATTCCCGGCTGCACCTATTCGCGACCGCAGGTGGCATCGGTAGGGCTCAGCGAGGAGAAGGCGAAGGCGGCCGGCCACAAGCTGCGCGTCGGACGCTTTCCCTTCATCGGCAATGGCAAGGCGATCGCCCTCGGCGAGCCGGAGGGCTTCGTCAAGACCATCTTCGATGCCGAGACAGGCGCGCTCCTCGGCGCCCACATGATCGGCGCCGAGGTCACCGAACTGATCCAGGGCTATGCGGTCGCGATGACGCTCGAGACCACCGAGGCCGAGCTCATGCATACGGTCTTCCCCCACCCGACCCTGAGCGAGATGATGCACGAGAGCGTGCTCGCCGCCTATGGCCGGGCGATTCATATCTGACAGCCACCACCCGACAGGGAGCCGCAGATGACCGATCTCTTCTCGCTCGCCGGCAAGACCGCCGTCATCACCGGCTCCTCGCGTGGCATCGGACGCGCCATCGCCGAGGCCATGGCCGCCGCCGGGGCGCGTGTCGTCGTTTCCTCGCGCAAGGCCGAAGCCT
>JBHHTO010000144.1:0-6624 GCA_046753425.1 Rhodothalassiaceae bacterium
GAGACCGGACCCCTCCGCCCCGCCGGCGCGCAGGGTCTTCATCCGCACCTATGGCTGCCAGATGAACGTCTATGACAGCCGGCGCATGACGGATGCGCTCGCTGCCGTCGGCTTTGTCGCCAGCGAGAATGCGGCGGATGCCGATCTCATCATTCTCAACACCTGCCATATCCGCGAGAAGGCAGCGGAGAAGGTCTATTCGGAGATCGGTCGCCTGCGCGCCCTCAAGGAGGGGCGGGGCAAGAGCGGCCGCGCGGCGCCCTATCTCGCGGTCGCGGGCTGTGTGGCGCAGGCCGAAGGGGAGGAAATCCTGCGTCGCGCGCCGGTCGTCGACATGGTGTTCGGACCGCAGACCTATCACCGGCTGCCCGAGATGATCGCGCGTGCCGACGCCGCGCGGCAGGCCGGCCGGCGGGTGCGCATTCTCGAGACCGCGTTTCCCGCCGAGGACAAGTTCGATCATCTGCCGCGTCACGGCAGCGCCGCGTCCCCGACCGCCTTCCTGACCGTGCAGGAGGGCTGCGACAAGTTCTGTGCCTTCTGCGTCGTGCCCTATACCCGCGGCGCGGAGACGTCGCGACCCGTTGCCGCGGTGCTCGAGGAGGCGCGCCGTCTCGTCGCAGGCGGCGCACGCGAGATCACGCTGCTCGGCCAGAATGTCAACGCCTATCACGGGGCGGCGCCGGACGGCGGCGTAACCGGCCTCGCCGGGCTCATTCGCGCGCTCGCGGAGATCGAGGGCCTCGACCGGCTGCGCTACACGACGAGCCATCCCCGCGACATGAATGACGATCTCATCGCCGCGCATCGCGAGGTCGAAATCCTCATGCCCTATCTGCACCTTCCGGTGCAGTCGGGATCGGATCGCATCCTTGCCGCCATGAACCGGCGACATCGTGCCGCGGACTATCTGCGCATCATCGACAGATTGCGCGCGGCGCGCCCCGACATCGCGATCAGCGGCGACTTCATCGTCGGATTCCCCGGCGAAGGCGATGCCGATTTCCGTGCGACGCTCGATCTCGTGCGCACGGTCGGATATGCGCAGGCCTACAGCTTCAAATACAGCCCGCGGCCGGGAACGCCGGCGGCGGCGGCGGAGCAAGTTGCCGAGGAGGTGAAGGCCGAGAGGCTGGCCGAGCTGCAGGCGCTGCTCGCCGGGCAGCAGGCGGCCTTCAATGCGCAAAGTGTCGGCAGGACGGTGTCGGTGCTGATCGAGCGGCCGGGGCGCCATCCTGGCCAGGGAGTCGGCCGCAGCCCTTATATGCAGGCCGTTCATGTCGACTTCGCCGCCGCTGGCGCCGATGGCCGCGAGACGCCACTGGACGGCGGGAAGACAGCGCCCTACATAAGGGCTCACGGCAGGATTTGCAGTGTGCAAATCGTTGACGCGGGGCCGAACAGTCTTCACGGCATTCCCGTCCCGCATAGCGGCGGCGGGCCCGCGCCCGAAAGGATCGAAGGACCGGTTGACGCGCTTGACATCATCTGACAGGACAGTGGGCGGCCGCACGCTGCTCGATTTCGAGGACAATCGCCTTCTGGCGCCGCTCTATGGCGAGCACGACCGCAATCTGGCACAGATCGAACTGGCCCTGGGCGTGACCATCCGCAATCGCGGCAACCGGGTGACGATCGAGGGTGCAGAGGAACCGCGGCGGCAGGCGCGCGCGGTGCTTCTCGATCTTTATGGCCGACTTGAGAACGGCGAGGCCCTGACCAGCGGCGATGTCCATGGCGCCATCCGCATGGCGCGCGGGACGCCGGCTTCGGTCGAACAAGGCGGCGGCACGCCGGCGCCGTCCGGCCGCGACCTCGAGATCGCCACGCGCAACCGGGTCATCAAGCCGCGCTCTCCCATGCAGGCCGCCTATATCCGGGCCATGCGCGACAGCGATCTGGTGTTCGGCATCGGGCCCGCCGGAACCGGCAAGACCTATCTCGCGGTCGCCATGGCGGTCGCGTGCATGTTCAAGGGCGAACAGGACCGCATCATCCTGTCGCGGCCGGCGGTCGAGGCAGGCGAGAGTCTCGGCTTTCTCCCCGGGGACCTCCGGGAGAAGGTCGACCCCTATCTGCGCCCGCTCTATGACGCGCTCCATGACATGATGCCCGCAGACCAGGTCGAGAAACGCCTCATGTCGGGGCAGATCGAGGTGGCGCCGCTTGCCTATATGCGTGGTCGCACCCTGTCCGATGCCTTCGTCATTCTCGACGAGGCACAGAATACCTCGGCGATGCAGATGAAGATGTTCCTGACGCGGTTCGGGGAGAATGCGCGCATGGTGGTCTGCGGCGATCCCTCGCAGGTGGACCTGCCGGCCGGCACGCCGAGCGGGCTTGCGCACGCGCTTCGCGTCCTCGACGGCGTGGCCGGCACCCGGGTCGTCCGTTTCAGCGAGGCCGATGTCGTGCGGCATCCGCTCGTCGCCGACATCGTGGCGGCCTATGACCGTCATGACAGCCGGCGCCGGGGCGCCGGGGAACAGGCGTGATGGCAATCCCAGAGAGCGACAGTCCGGGCACCGATGCGCCGGTGATCGACATTGCGATCTCGAGCGCCGCCTGGCGCCGTGCTGCGGTGGCCGCCATCGTCGAGAGGGCCGCAAGGGCGGCGCTCGCGGACAATCGCTGGGTCGCGCGCGGGATTCGCTTCGAGCGTGCGCATCTTGGCGTCGCGCTCGCGACCGACCGGCGGCTGGCGGCGCTCAATGCCCGCTTCCGCGGCCGCGCGGGGCCGACCAACGTGCTTTCCTTTCCTGGCCACGAGCCGGCGGCCATGGAGACCGCGTTTTCGGCCTGCCGCTTGCAACCGCTGTGGCTGGGCGACATCGCGCTCGCCGACGGGGTGACGATGCGCGAGGCCGAGGCGGCCGGCCGGCCGCTTGCCCACCATGTCGCGCATCTCGTCGTTCACGGGACGCTGCACTGTCTTGGCTATGATCACAAAGCGGATACGGAGGCGGAGGAGATGGAACGGCTCGAGGCGCGCATCCTCGCGCGCCTGGCGATACCTGACCCTTATCGTGGGGGAGAGAGGGAGAGCGTGGCGAGATGACCGCAACAACGGATGGCAGCGCGCGCGTGGACGGTGGCGTGAGGAGCCGCTGGCGGGCGCTCATGCACAGGCTGGGTCTTGGCCGGAACGGCGATGCGGGACTTGGTTCCGCACTCGAGAAGCTGATCGCCGAGACGCGGCGCGAGCCGGGCACCGCCGCGCTCGGGCCGGACGAGATCAAGATGCTGTTCAATATCCTCCGGAATGGCGACCTGCGCATCCACGAAATCATGGTGCCGCGCGTCGATCTCGTCGCCGCGGATATCGAATCGCCGTTCGAGGACATCGTGGCCCTTTTTTCCGAGGCTGCCCATTCGCGCCTGCCCCTTTATCGCGGCTCGCTCGACGAGATCGTCGGCATGGTTCATGTCAAGGACGTGCTCAAGCTGTTCCGCGAAGCGGTCACCAGCGGCCGCCCGGCGGCGCTCGCGGATATCCAACGCCCCGTTCTCTTCGTCGCGCCCTCGATGCGGGCCATGGATCTGCTCACCAAGATGCGCGCGAGCCGCATCCACATGGCGATCGTGGTCGACGAATATGGCGGGACCGACGGTCTCGTGACGATCGAGGATCTGGTCGAGCAGATTGTCGGCGACATCGAGGACGAGCATGACACCGACGATCCGGTGCTGATCCGCAGGATCGGCGAGGGACGATTCGAGGTCGGCGCGCGCCTGCCGATCGAGGATCTCGAGGCCGCGCTCGGGATGGAGATGCGCGATCCCGACGGCGAGGAGGTCGATACCGTTGGCGGGCTCGTCTTCTCGCTCGTTGGCCGGGTACCGCAGATCGGCGAGCGCCTGAAGCACCCCAACGGGGTGCGGTTCGAGGTCGTCGATGCCGATCCGCGCCGCATCCGGCGGCTGCGCGTCTATGCGCCGAAGCCGGGGCGACATGGATAGGCTCAGGCGCGCCCTCGCCGCACCGGCTCCCGCGCGCTGGGCGGCCGCCCTGCTCCTGGGGGCCGTCGCCGCCTTCGCCTTCGCACCCTTCTACTGGGTGCCGCTGTTTTTCCTCGGCCTCTCGGGACTGCTCCTCCTGATCGAGCGGGCGCCCGCGCCGCGCGCCGCCGCGGCACTCGGATGGTGGTTCGGGCTCGGCCATTTCGCGGTCGGCCTTCACTGGATCGCGGAGTCCTATCGCAACAACCCCGACTGGCCCGATGCCATGGGGCCGCCGACGGTCCTGCTGCTCGCCATGGGCATGGCTCTCTATCCGGCGCTGGCCACGGCGGTGACCCGTGCCGTTGAGGGCCCGCGAGCGATGCGCCTTGTCGTTCTCGCCACCGCCTGGGCGGCAGCCGAGTGGCTGCGCGGGCATCTGTTAACCGGCTTTCCCTGGAACCCGGCGGCGGCGATCTGGGCGGGGCAGCCGGTGATGATGCAACCGCTCGCCCATCTCGGGCCATGGGGATATGGCCTTCTTACGGTGCTGATCGCAGCGAGCCCGGCGCTTCTCCTCCCGCGCCCCGAACGGCGCCATGATTTCCTGTGGCCGGCCGCCGCTGCGATCGCGCTGGCGGCGATTGCCGGCTACGGAGTTCTGCGGCTCGGGGAGAATCCGACGCTCCCGGACGAGGATGTGACGGTGCGTCTCGTGCAGGCCAATATCCCGCAGCTCGAGAAATGGGATCCGGCGCGCCGGCGCGCGCATTTCGCCGATTATCTGGCGCTGTCGGCAATGCAGGGCCCAGTCGAGGGCCGCCTCCACGTCGTCTGGCCCGAGACCGCGGTGACCGACTATGCCTTCGACCAGCATCCCGGCCGGCGGGCGCTTGCGGCCCGAATCCTGCCCGCCGCAGGCTTTCTCGTGACCGGCGCACCGCGCGCCTTTCGCACCGCGGAGGGCAATATCGGTGTCGCGAACAGTTTGTTTGTCATCAATGCCAGCGGCCGCATCATGGCCAGCTATGACAAGGCCAAACTCGTGCCCTTCGCCGAATTTGTCCCCACGCGTGGCCTCATTCAAACGCTCGGGCTCGACCGTGTCCTGCCGCTCGGCGGCGACTTTGCGGCGGGTCCCGGCCCGGTGACGCTGTCGCTCCCGGGACTGCCCCCATTCCGCCCGCTCATCTGCTATGAGATCATCTTCCCGGATGTGGTGCGCGCCCCGCCACGCCCCGCCTTTCTTCTCAATATCACCAATGACGCCTGGTTCGGGACCACCACCGGGCCCTACCAGCATCTGGCGCAGGCGCGCATGCGCGCCGTCGAGGAAGGCGTGGCCATCGTCCGCGTCGCCAATACCGGGATCAGTGCCGTGATCGACCCGGTGGGGCGAATCACGGCTCGAATCCCCCTCGCGACGCGCGGCGTCGTCGACGCCCCCTTGCCCCGGCCGCTTCTCGGCGGCGGCCTTTATGCGAGTCTGGGAGACCGGGTTTTCATGCTCCTATTGATCTCTTGTGCCAGTTTTACAATTTTAATGCGTAAAAGTTGAGAGGGTGAACCGGGGGGGGCAAAGCGGCGGCCGATGTCGCTTGACGTCCGCGTTGCCTGCGGGCTACAAGACGCGAGCTTGCGTAGAGTGCAATTCGCATCTTCGCGGGCTTCACGGTTGTGTGTGTCCGGGGGTCGGCATACGCCGCGAGACAGCAGATGTGGTACCAGAAAACTGTAAGGAATCCGACCCGTGGCAGCAAACCCTGATCCAATCGACATTCATGTCGGCTCGCGCGTACGCCTGCGCCGCACCCTTCTTGGCATGAGCCAGGAAAAGCTCGGCGACGCCCTTGGCCTAACCTTCCAGCAGATCCAGAAATACGAGCGCGGCGCGAACCGCATCGGCTCGAGCCGGCTGTTCAAATTGTCGCAGATCCTCGATGTGCCGGTCTCCTTCTTCTTCGACGACATGCCGGAAGAAGTGGAGCGCGCCAATCGCGGACTTGCCGAGACACCGGCCGAGCCGTTCGAGGCAGACCAGTTGTCGAAGCGCGAGACGCTCGAGCTCGTGCGCTCCTATTACAAGATCGGCGAACCCAAGGTGCGCAAGCGCATCTTCGAGCTCGTGAAGGCGATCGGCGCGGCCTCGTCCTGAGGCTCGCGCACCCGCCGGACAGACCAGGCGCCCGCCGGATCCGCCGGCGGGCGTTTTTCCTGTCTGCCCGCCGCCTCGGTGCGAATTCACATAACGACATAAAGATTTCTTTATACTTGTCCCCGTATGAGCCTTCCGCTATGTAGCGCCTGCGCAGGTGGCCCGCAGAGGCGCGGCGGGAATTGGAGGCGGATGTGGCACTCAGGAACTATCTCTTCACCAGTGAATCGGTGTCCGAAGGGCATCCCGACAAGGTTGCCGACCGGATATCGGATTCCATCCTCGACACCTATCTTGCTGCCGACCCGCAGGCACGCGTGGCCGCGGAAACGCTGGTGACGACGAATCGCATCGTGCTCGCCGGCGAGGTGCGCGGGCCAGAGCAGATCACCCACGAGACGCTGGCCGCGGTGGCGCGCGAGGCGGTGCGCGAGATCGGCTACGAACAGGACGGCTTCCACTGGGAGCGGGCGGAGGTGGAATGCTACATCCACGCCCAGTCGCCGGACATCGCCCGCGGCGTCGATGCC